>JACDAN010000066.1 GCA_013695385.1 Actinomycetota bacterium
GAACGCTCCCTGCGTCCTTGCCTGGAAACGACCATCGCACCCTGGCAACGAGCGTTATTCCGCCAAACCCTCCTAGTACCCCCGTCGCCGCGCTACGAACACCATGTCCTCGCTCGACCGGTAGGGCCGGTAGTCGAACCAGCCGTAGCAAGCGTCCACTTCGAAGCCGGCCGCATCCAGGAGCTTCCGCCACTCGGGTTCGGAGAGCCAGGCGAGCGTCATCGTCGTCTCCCCCTCGGGGCCCCGAACCGAGAGCGTCAGCGTGCGTGCGTCGGCGTCCCAGTCCGCATGCTCGAAGATCCCGGGTTCGCGCTCGATCCAGCGACCGTGGGTTTCCTCGATGTCGTCGCGCCGCGGCGTGAAGACGTCGAAGATCAATCGTCCATCCGGGACGAGGAGGTCGCGCGCAGAGCGAAACGCGCGTAGCCGCTCCTCGTCGCCCGCCAGATGCAGGTAGGCGCGAAAAGGACAGGTGACGAGCGAGACGCGTTCGTTCACAGGCGGCGCGTCGAGGGTTCCCGGTCGCAGATCGATCAGGCCGGCGACACCTGCCGCCTCCGCGCGGCGCCGGCAGACCTCGAGCATTCCCGCGGACGAGTCGACCCCGATCACGGGTATTCCCGCAACGGCGGTCGGAACAGCGATTCGCCCGGTGCCGACGCCGAGCTCGACCACCGGCCCGCCGCCGGACTTCCGCGCCTCCGAGACGTAGAACGGGACGTCCTCGGTGACGCTCCGGCTCCACGGGTCGTAGAGCTCGGCGATCGCGTCGTATGGGCTGGGGCTCATGTCTGCGCAGGCTGCCTCGAGGTCCATGCCGCCATTGTCGCGCTCCGGGGCCGCCGCTATCCTCCCGCCCATGGCAGTCAGGCGCCTTTCCCCGTTTATCCGGCCCCGGCTCGAGTCCGGGGCTCGGCGCTGACGAAAGAGCTGCCGACCCACCGACACTCGATTCGGGGCCGTCTTGGACGCTGACGCCGTCGCAGCGGAGGCGCTCGTCGCCGTCGAAGCCGCGTCCTCGGTGGCCGAGCTGGATGAGGCTCGTGTCCGGTATCTCGGCCGCAAGAGCGAGCTGAAGCAGGCGCTCCGTGAGGTTCGCGACCGTGAAACGGGGATGGCGCTCAACTCCGCGCGAAGGCGGATCGAGGAGGCAGTCGCCGCCCGCCAGGCCGGGCTGGAGCGGGCGGAGCTCGACCGTTCGCTCTCCGAGGAGCGCACCGACATCACCTTTCCCGGCGAGGCGCAGCCCCGGGGGCACCTCCACCTGATCACCCAGGTGCGCCGCGAGGTGGAGGACATCTTCCTCGGGATGGGCTACGAGGTCGTCGAGGGCCGCGAGGTCGAGACGAGCCACTACCTGTTCGACGCGCTGAACATGCCGGCGGGCCATCCGACCCGCTCTCCGCTCCACACGTTCTTCCTCGACGACGACGTCGTGCTGCGCACGGAGACATCCCCTGCCCAGATCCACGCGATGGAGGCCCGCAAGCCGCCCATCTACATCGTCTCGCTCGGCCGCTGCTACCGCCGGGACACGGCCGACGCGACGCATTATCCGATCTTCCACCAGGTAGAGGGGCTCGCCGTGGATCGCGGCCTGACGCTCGCCGACCTGAAGGGAACGCTCCTCCGCCTGCTCCGGCTGCTCTTCGGCGAGGAGCGCGAGGCTCGCTTCGCCACGCACTTCTTCCCGTTCACCGAGCCGTCGATCGAAGCGTACGTCTCCTGCTTCCTTTGCGATGGAACCGGGTGCCGGGTCTGCCGTCACTCGGGCTGGATCGAGATCGGCGGTGCGGGAATGGTCGACCCGAACGTTCTCCGCTTCGTCGGCTACGACCCGGAGGAGGTCACCGGGTTCGCCTTCGGCTGGGGACTCGAGCGGATGGCGATGCTGCGGCATGGGTTGCCCGACATCCGCGCGCTCTGGGAGAACGACCTCAGGCTGCTGGAGCAGTTCTGATGCGCGTCCCGCTGCAATGGCTGCGCGAGTACGTCGACGTGCAGGCGTCCGCGGAGGAGATCGCGGGCCGGCTGTCGGTCTCGACCTGCGAGGTCGAGCGGATCGTCCGGCATGGGGTGGCCGATGCCGACGGCAACCTCGGCCTGTACCGCGTCGGGCGCGTGGTCGAGGCGGGGAAGCATCCGAACGCCGATCGGCTCCAGCTTTGCCGCGTCGACGTCGGTGAGGGTGAGTCCCGCCAGATCGTCTGCGGCGCCTGGAACTTCGGCGTGGGGGCGACCGTCGCCGTGGCGCTCCCCGGCGCCGTTCTGCCGGATGGGCAGCGGCTCGAGGAGGTGAAGCTTCGAGGCGAGAGCTCCTCCGGGATGATCCTGTCGGAGCGCGAGCTCGAGCTGGGCACCGACAACAGCGGGATCCTCGTCCTGGCCGACGGTCCGGATCCCGGCACCCCGCTCGTAGAGCTCTTCCCGCTCGGGGACGAAGTGCTCGAGATCGAGACGACGCCGAACCGCCCCGACCTGCTCTCGATCTACGGGCTGGCGCGCGAGGTCGCTGCGCTCTTCCGAGCCGACCTGCGACCGATGCCGGGCTCAGACCCCGCGCGCACCGCGGAGGACGAGGTGAGCATCCGCGTCGAAGACGTCGAGGGATGCCCGCGATACGTCGGCCGCGCATTCAGCGAGGTGCGGATCGGCCCCTCGCCACTGTGGCTCAAGGCACGGCTCGTCTCGGCGGGCATGCGGCCGATCTCGAACGTCGTCGACGCCACGAACTTCGTGATGCTCGCCCTCGGCAGCCCGCTCCACGCCTTCGATCGCCTGAAGCTGGCGGAAGGGCGGATCGTCGTCCGTCGCGCCACCCCGGGTGAGGAGATCCGGACGCTCGACGGCAACGCCCGAGCGCTCGATGCTTCCGATCTGGTCATCGCCGACGCCGCGCGCCCGATTGCGATCGCCGGGATCATGGGCGGCGAAGACAGCGAGGTCACCGAGGAGACGGCCTCGGTGCTGCTCGAAGCCGCAAACTTCGAGCCGGTCGGGATCCTGCGGACCTCCGAGCGGCTCAGCCTCCGGTCCGAGGCGTCCGGCCGGTGGGAGAAAGGCGTCGATCCGCACCTGGCCGAGCCGGCCGCGCGCCTCTGCTCGCAGCTCTTCGCCGAAACCGCCGGCGCCCGGTGGATCGGCGAGGCCGACGTCAAGGGCGACCTGCCGGCGCGGCAGGTGGTTCAGCTCCGTCCGGAGCGCACGAGTGCACTGCTCGGGCTCGAGGTCGAAGCCGGTGAGCAGCGCCGGATCCTCGAGAGCCTCGAGTTCGACGTCGGAGATGACCTCCGGGTCACCGTGCCGACGTTCCGTTCGGGAGATGTCACGCGCGAGATCGACCTCATCGAGGAAGTGGGAAGGGTCAAGCTCGACGAGATCCCGTTCACACTCCCCGAGCGCCGCGAGATGTTCGGCCGGCTCACACGCGAACAGCGACTCAGGCGGATCGTGGAGGACGCGCTCGTCGGCGCCAGCTTCTCGGAGGCATACACCCCCAGCCTGGTGACCGAAGACGTTCGTGCGGATGCGCTCCGCATCCCGCAGCCGCAGTCGTTCGACCAGGCGGTCCTCAGGACGACGCTCCTGCCGAGCCTGGTCGAGGCCGCCCGGCACAACGTCAGTGTCGGGAACGAGGGCGTGGCGCTCTTCGAGATCGCGCGTGTCTACCTCCCGGACGGGGGCGAGCTGCCGCGCGAGGAGCAGCACGTCGCGGGCATCGTCGAAGGCGGCTTTCCGCGGGCGAAAGGCGCGGTCGAGACGATCCTGGGCTCGGTGCAGCTCCAGGGGAGCTACCGGCGCGGAAGCCACGATCTGCTTCATCCGGGAAAGACCGCCGTCACCGATCACGGAGTCGTCGGCGAGCTCCGACCGGGGATTCTCGAGGGCTCGTGGGGCGCGTTCGAGCTCGACCTCGGATCGATCGAGCTCTCGGATCACCTGCGCTACGAGGATCTGATCACCTTCCCGCCGATCAAGCAGGACCTCGCGTTCTCGGTTCCGGACGACGTCCTCGTCGGCGATCTTGCCGAGGCGGCGCACGCAGCCGTGCCCGAGCTCCGCAAGATGGTGCCCTTCGACGTCTACCGCGGGGAGCAGGTCGGCGATGGGAGGAAGTCGATTGCCTTCCGGGTCGAGTTCCGGTCGCCGGAGCGAACGCTCACCGACGAGGAGGCGGCGGCGCAGCGAGACAAGATCGTGAACGTGCTGAAGCTGGAGTTCGGTGCGGAGTTGCGCTCCTGAGCCGGTGTCTCTAGAGGTCGTCGTCGGATCCGATGCGCGCGGCGAGCGCGCTCATGACCTTCTGCTCGATCTCCGGCGAGCGCTCGAGGAGCGATCTGAAGCTCCGGTCGGTGATCACGAGGGCTCGAACCGGGGTATCGGCCACCACCGTGGCTGTTCGCGCCTGCTGCTTGACGAGGGCGATCTCGCCGAAGAAGTCACCGGCCCCCAAACGATTGACCTCTCGGTCGCCTTGAGTGACCGTGGCATCGCCCTCGATCAAGACGAAGAACTCGCGGCCCGGCGCGCCTTCTCGCGTCAACTCCTTCCCACTGGGGAGATCGATCTCGTCGGCGATTCCGGCGATCTCTTCGAGCTCCCTCTTCGTGCACTGCGCGAAGAGCGGCACTCCCTTGATCAGCTCAACCTTGCTGTTCTTGCGAAGCATCCACGCTAGTTTAAATCCTCGAGCCCTCGAAGGCCGTAGATGGTGACATGAATCGACACAGCCGTCGTCTCCTCTTCGCCGTCGCGATCTTGGCGGTTCTCGCCTCTCCGACGGCCGCATTCGCCCAGTCAAAGCTGGTCGGGACCGTCGGCCCGGGGTTCACGATCTCGCTCAGGACAGCTTCTGGCGGGGCAGTCCAGGATCTCGCGCCGGGCACCTACGAGATCGAAGTCCGCGACCTCTCCGAGGACCACAACTTCCACTTAGGCGGCCCAGGCGTGGACATGTCCACGACAGTGGGCTTCATCGGCACGGTCACCTGGACCGTGTCGTTCCAGGCCGGGGGCCGGTACGCGTTCGTGTGCGATCCCCATGCAACGAGCATGCGTGGGAGCTTCCAGACGACGGGCGGCGCCCCTTCGCCGCCGCCTCCGGCTCCCGCCCCGAAGCCTCCGACCCTGACGGCGACCGTTGGGCCGGGGTTCACGATCTCGCTCAGAACGAGCCGGGGAGCACGAGTCAATCGCCTGAAAGCCGGCCGCTACCGGATCGTCGTGCGCGATCGCTCGGCCGTCCACAACTTCCACCTCAGCGGTTTGGGCGTCAACAAGCGGACGGGTGTGCGCTTCCGCGGCACGGTCACCTGGACGGTCACCTTCCGGAAGGGCAAGGTTTATCGATTCGTGTGCGACCCGCATGCGCGGCAGCTGCGGGGGAGCTTCAGGGCGAGCTAGCCCGTCTCTAGCGCGACCGCCGGGCCTGTTTCACGAGGCCGGCGTTCTCCCCTCCGGCCGCGTGGATGTCGGCCTGGCGGTCGAGCTCGGAGTTCACCTCAGCTCCGAAGAGGAGCGCGAAGGAGGAGTAGTTCAGCCAGAGCAGGAGGATGATTCCTCCGGCCAGGGAGCCGTAGGTCTTGTCGTAGGAGCTCGAGAAGCTCGTGTAGACGGCGAAGAGACCCGAGAGGAGGAGCCAGCCGATGGCGCCGACGAGCGAGCCCGGTGTGACCCACTTCCAGTCCCGCTGGTCGACGTTCGGGCCCGCGTAGTAGACGAGGGCGAAGAAGAGCAGGATTCCTGCGAGCGCGATCGGCCAGCGGAGGATCGCCCAGACGAGCTCGAACGCCCCGCCCGGGCGCGCCTGGTCTGCGATCGCTTCTCCGACCGGGCCGCCGAAGACGATCAGGACGAACATGAAGGCGAAGGCGAACCCGCTTGCGAGGACGAGGACGATGGAGGTGAGCCTCACCTTCCAGAACGGGCGGGTCTCGATCCGGTCGTACGCCGTGTTCACCGCCTTGATCACGGAGTTCATCGCGCCACTCGCCGCCCAGACCGCTCCGAAGGCCCCGAAGATTACGGCCACCGACGCAGTCGACTCCCGCCCGGCGGCGCTCTCCTGCGCCGTGTCGACTGCGTCGAGCACGGCACCCGGTGCCACGACGCCGAGAAACTCCTTGAGGTCGTCGTAGGCGCCGATCAGGCCGATCAACCCGACGATCAGGATCATCGCCGGGAAGAACGCGAGCAGCGAGCTGAAGGCGATCTGCTGGGAGAGTCCCATGCAGTCGTCGGCCATGAACTCCTTCGCAGCCCGCTTGAAGACCCCGATCCATTCATCGGCACGGAGCCGTTGCGGCCCCGCCGGGACGGTCCCGGACTCCTCCCGGCCCTTAGCTTCTGTCGACAAAGGAGAAGGGGCCGAACCGGGCCTTTTCCTTCCCCTCCCGGCCACGACGGGCGAGGAGGCGCATCGTCGCGCCGATCCCACCGGCGAGGAAGAAACCCGCGCCGAGCGCTCCGGCAGCGACGACGGGGAGGTTGGCCCTCAGCTTGCCGCCGATGTTCGTTGCGTCCTTGACCTCGGCCCGGAGCGAGTCGACCGCCGTGGCGAGGCGTTCGCGCTCGGACTCGAGCTCGGTCCGGACCTGCTCGGGTGTGCGTGCGTTACCGGTTGCCATTTCTCTTCAGCGCCTGGGTGGTGAGCTTCGCCTCGTCGATTGCCTGTTTCGGCACGGGCGGGGTTCCGCGCTGCACCTTTTTGAGGCCGATGACCCCGAGGGCTCCGGTTACGACGAAGAGGAAGAGGGTGACGACGAGCAGGGAGAGCCATACCGGCAGGAACGTCGCGAGCGCCGCGGCGATGGTGGCAAAGAGAAAGCCGATCCCGTACACGGCGACGAGGAGCGCCCCGACGAGGAGGCCGATCCCGAGTCCGAGCGCGGCCAACTTCTTCTTGAGCTCGAGAGAGGCGAGCTCGATCTCGAGCCGCGCGATCGAACTCGCGTGCTCGGCGACCTGCTTTGCAGCGGAACCGAGGCCGGGTCCGGCGTCAGTCTCTTGGGTGGGCATGACCTCTCCAGTCGATCAGCTTGGCGAAGACGATCCCGGCGACGAGAGCTGCGCCCACGACGAGGAAAGGATTCGGCCCGCCGGCCGACGATTTGGTGTTCTTCGGCCGGCTGCCGAGCTGAGGGGTGGTCGGCCCCGTCGGGGCGCCGCTGCCGGCCGGCTGATCGGTCGGCGCTTCTCCCCGTGCCCTCGCGGCGATCAGACTGGGCTTCAGCTTCCGGATGAAAGCAGCGTCTTCGGCGAGGGGCTCGGCGAGCTTCGCTCCGAGCCCGCCCTCGGCGGCCGCGCGGTCCGCGAAGTCCCGGATGCGGTCTGCGGCGCGGTCGATGACTTGATCGGCCTTGCTCATTTCTTGATTGGCGGTGCTTCGCCGGTCAGAAGCCGGTACACCTTTGAAGCAGCGAGGCGGGCGCCGATCGCCGCGGCGGCGCCGAAGAGCCCGAAGATGAGTGTCCAGAGAAGCTTCCGCAGCATCGTCGGGGAAACTTACCGCGCGGGGCGGGTGTGGAAACCTTGGAAAACTATGCTTGCCCTATGCAGGCGGGCACGCGCGTCGGGAAGGCCGAGCGCCAGCGCCTGATCGCGAGCCTCGTCAGCCGGCGTCGGATCGGCACGCAACACGACCTCCAGGCCGCTCTCGCAGCCGAAGGTTGCTCCGCGACGCAGGCGACGCTCTCACGCGACGTCCACGAGCTGGGCTTGGAGAAGACGCGGGATGCGCTAGGCCGGCCCCGGTACGTTGCGCCTCAGGACGGGCGGCGAGCCGACCCTCGGGAAGCGCTCGTCTCGGTTTTTTCCGCGTTTGGCCGGCAGGCGCTGGCCGCGCAGAACATCGTCGTCGTCCAGTCCGAACTGGGTTCCGCTCCGGCGATCGCCCGGGCGATCGATCGCATCGAGCACGAGTTGGTCGTCGGGACGCTCGCCGGCGACGACACCTGCCTCGTCATCGCAACGGACAAGGCCGGTGCTGCCGCGCTCGCCCGGGAGCTGGGGGAGATCATCGGCTGATGCGAGCCGCGTAGCCTCTTCTTAGGCGCACCCAGCCTCCTCCCCGCGGCGAGCGTAGCGGCGACCGGCGCGCGAGTGTGCCGCGCCTCCGTGCCGAAAGCGTGCCTTTCCCGAGTCCGCCCAGGCGGCCCGGATTTAGGCCCGGAACTGCTCGGACGGCGGCTGCGGGTCGTGCTCGTCGAGCTCCGAAACGGCGTCCGGCGAGAGGTCGACCTCGACCCGTCCCTCGGTGATCGAGGTCACCCGCTCGGCTGCGACGTATTTCGGCTTGCCGAGGAGCCCGATCGAGATCGCGAGCCCGTTGAAGATGTCCTTGCCGGTGTCGCCGATCAGCTCGTCCACGGTTCCGACGTCGCTTCCGTCGGAGGCGGCCACCGTCCAGCCGCGTTCGATCAGGAGCCAGGAGACGGGGTTGGCCATCAGACGGCCTTCCCCTCGACGTACCAGACCGGGCCCTGCGTCACGACGGATCTCGTATCCGACAGCGCGCGGAGGATCTCGATGCGCGCGCGAATCCCGTTCTCGTCCAGCCGCTCGAGACAGCGACGGGTCATCGCGGGTGACGTGCCGTATCCGGCGAGCCTCGCGACCCTGAAACGGAACTCGACTGCATCGCCGTGGCGGGCGGGGTTCAGCGGCGCCATCAGCAGGGCGGCCCGGTCGAGGAAGTCACTCGAGGCGAGCTCGATCTGGACATAGAGATCGCTCCAGTCCTCGGGGAGTGCGGTGAGCGCGGAATCCCAGCCCTCGGCAGCCGGGATCCAGGCGGTCCGCGGCCTCTCGACCGTCGGAGCTGCCTGTGACGACGTGACGAGCTCGAGCTTGCCTCCGATGCCCTCGCGGTCGATGCTCGCAAGCACCCGCCGCATCTGATCGAGCCGTCCGCCGCGGCGGGGCGCGGAGAAGCGAAGCTGTCCGCCGACCCGGCCCGGCGCGAACGAACCGAGGAGCGAAGCCGCCCGCTCGGCACTCCCGGCGTCGTCCAGCGTGAAGACGAGACGCGCATCGGACCAGTCCGACGGCAGGCGCGATTCGAGCTCCCGGAACTGTGCGGCGACATGCACGCGCCCGAGTCTAGACTGGCCCACGTGGCCAAAGTCGAGAGGAAGGGGTCGGTCTCGGGCGAGCTCCTGCGCGAGTTCTTTCGCGAGATGCTGCTCATCCGCCGCTTCGAGGAGAAGGTCGAGGAGCGCTTCCGCGCCGGCGAGCTGCCGGGCTTCCTGCACGTCGCGATTGGGCAGGAAGCAGTGGCCGTCGGCGTCTGCCGAGCGCTCGAGGAGGGCGACGTCATCGCCTCCACCCACCGGGCCCACGGCCACACGCTCGCCAAGGGGACGCACCCGAACGAGCTCATGGCCGAGCTGTACGGAAAGCTCGAAGGCTGCTCGCATGGCTACGGCGGTTCGATGCACCTCTACGACGTCGAGCGGGGGAACCTCGGCGCGAACGCCGTCGTCGGCGGCGGCCTGCCCGCGATCGTCGGCGCAGCGCTCGCCTTCAAGTTTCGCGATGAGCCGCGCGTCGCCGTCGCC
>JACDAN010000081.1 GCA_013695385.1 Actinomycetota bacterium
AGTCTCCGACTTTCCACAGCCGCGGGCATCACCCTGTTGAGGGATATGTCCCCAGTCTGTGGAAAAGTCGACTTCTGGCTCTAGAAAGGATTTGCGAGTCGCCGGTTAGGCGATCAGGCTTCGCCTGAAGCCCACTGCGACCGCGTGAGCGCGCGAGCGCGCATGCAGCTTCGCCAGCAGGTGTCGCACATGGGACTTCACCGTCTCTTCCGAGAGGAAGAGGCGGTGGCCGATCTCCCGGTTTACGAGGCCCTCGGAGATCAACTGGAGGACTTCGAGCTCCCTGGCGGTCGGCTCCTGCTCGAGCTCCTTGAGGGGAGCCGCAAACGGGATGACCTCTCCGGCGCCACTGGACGTTCTCCGCTGCGCAACTGCTTCGAAGCGCCGGGAGTGGTCCATGTAGCGACTGAGGATGTCTTTTCGCTCAGCAGCGTCCACAGCCCACGTATCGGCGGTCCGGGAAGGCGCCTAACTCCCCCATTCTAGGGATGCCCTATTTCCGCCCCTTGCGGGCGTGTTCCTCCGCGCGTCCTCTGGCCTCGTCGTCGTAGAGGTGGCACTCGACCTCGACGCTGTCCACGACGAGGTGACGCGGCTCCAGGCCCTCGTGAAACTGAATCAGGGCCTCTTTCCCGCCCTCTTCGATGCTCCGGGCACCTTTCCACAGGCGAGTTTCGGGCTGTTCCCTGCGGATCCGCTCGAGGAGCTCGACGACGTGCCGGCTCCGGACGCCCTCGGTCGAAGGCACCCGAGCAATCTCCGAGACCTCGTCGAGAGCGTCCAGATCGCCGATGAGCGCCTGTTCGCGCGTGAACTCCTGCTCGGCCATGCCGGCCCAGCGCTCCTCGAGGAGATCGCGGACGTCACGCGCCTCCCAGCCGCACACCTCGAACGCCCGCGGGCAACGTGGATGAAAATTGCAGCCGTGCGGAGGCGTCACGGCGTCCGGCACCTCGCCGCGCGGCAGGTCGCGGGGTATCCCCTTCGCGGGATCGGGCTCCGGGATCGCCCGCAGGAGCGAGGCCGTGTACGGGTGCCGCGGGTTCGCGAAGATCTCCTCGGTCTGCCCGAGCTCGACGATCCGGCCCAGGTACATGATCGCGATCCGGTCGCAGAAGAACCGCGCCGTCGCCAGGTCGTGAGTGATGTAGAGGTAGGTGAGATCGAACTCGTCCTTCAGCCCGATCATCAGCTCGAGAATCTTTGCGCGGACGCTCATGTCGAGCATCGAGACGGGCTCGTCCGCGACGAGGAGATCCGGGTTGAGCATGATCGCCCTGGCCAAGACGGCCCGCTGTTTCTGACCGCCCGAGAGGTCGCCGGGGTACTTGGTCAGGAATCGGTCGGCGGGCGCCAGGCCGACGCGTTCGAGCATCTCGGAGACACGTCTGCGCATGTCGACCTTGTCCTTGGTGACCCCGTGGATCGAGAGCGGGTGGCCCACCGCCGTCTCCAGATCCATCGCCGGGTTGAGCGAGGCATGGGGATCCTGGAAGACGATCTGCATCTTCCGGCGGAGACTCCGCATCTCGCGCTCCTCGACCCTCGTGATGTCCCGCCCGTCGTACACGATCGCTCCCTCGGTCGGCTCTGCGAGGCGCAGCAGAGCGCGACCGAGTGTTGTCTTGCCGCTACCGGACTCGCCGACGAGTCCCAGCACCTCTCCCCGCTGGAGTTGGAAGGAGACGCCGTCCACCGCCTTGACCGACCCCGGCTCGCGGCCGACGAGCCGCTCGACGAACGACCCCCGCAGCGGGAAGTGGACCTTGAGGTCCTTGACCTCGAGCAGGGTTCCATTCAGCTCAGGCTTCTTCTGCAACCGCGATCGCCTCTCGCTCGAGTGGAGCCTTGCCGCCGGGTGGGATCTCCTCCTCGGGGCCGTGCAGCCAGCAGAGCACCCGCTGGCCGGTCTCCGCCCGCACCTCGATCGGATCCTTCGCCGTGCACACCTGCATCGCATAGGGGCAGCGCGGGTGGAAACGGCAGGCGTTGGGCGGATCTGCAAGGTCGGGCGGCGCTCCCGGGATGTAGTGCAGCTCTGTCGTCTTCAACGAGATGATCGAGCGCAGCAGCTCGCTCGTGTAGGGGTGGGCCGGCTGCGAGAAGACCGTCCGTGCCGCGCCCTCCTCGACGATCTGGCCGGCGTACATGACGGCGACCCGCTCGCAGGACTCGGCGACGATTCCGAGGTTGTGGGTGATGAGCAGGAGCGCGGTGTCGGCGTTCTTCTTCAGATCGCCGAGGATCTGGAGGATCTGTGCCTCGACGAGCACGTCGAGGGCGGTCGTCGGCTCGTCGGCGATCAAGAGCTTCGGCCGGAGGACGAGGGTGAGCGCGATCATGATCCGCTGCCGCATGCCCCCGGAGAACTCGTGCGGGTACTGGCGGAAGCGGGTCGGCGGAATCCCCATCCCGCCGAGCGCGTCGAGCGAGCGCCGCCGGATCTCCTCATCCGTGAGCGACGACTCGTGTGCCTCCAGGGTCTCCTTGAAGTGGTCCGAGATCCGCATCAGGGGGTTTAGGCGGGTCATGGGCTCCTGGAAGATCAGACCGATCTCCGGCCCGCGCAGGCGGCGAAAGTCCCGCTGTGATAGCTCGGTGAGGTTTTGGCCGTCGTACAGCAGCTCGCCGTCGATGACCGCGCCGCGCGGGAGCAGGCCGAGGATCGAGCGACCGAGAGTCGACTTTCCGCAGCCGGACTCCCCGACGAGCCCGAGCGTCTCGCCGGCGTTGATCTCCAGCGAGATCCCGTCAACGGCGCGCACCGGCCCACGGCTCGTCCCGTACCAGACCCGAAGATCGCGGGCGGACAGGACGCTCACACGCCCGCCTCGCCGGCCGGCAGCCGCGACTGCCGCTCGGGCAGGATGACCGCCTGAATGGGCCGCCGGCGCAGAACAGGGTTCAGGACGTCGTTCAGTCCCTCGCCGAGCAACGTCAGTCCGGTCACGAGCGTCACGATCGCAAAGCCCGGGAAGAGGCCCGTCCACCAGATTCCCGCGCCGGCGTCGGAGATCGCACGCTGAAGGTCGTAGCCCCACTCGGCGGCATCCGTCGGCTGGATGCCGTAGCCGAGGAAGCCGAGCGCAGCCAGGGTCAGGATCGCATCGGCCGCATTGAGCGTCGCGATCACGGGGACGTTCTGGATCACGTTCTGGAGGATGTAGCGGCTGATGACCGTTCGAGGCTTTGCCCCGAGCGCGCGGGCCGCCTCGACGTACGTCTCCTCCCTCACCGAGATCACGTGGTTCCGGACGACTCGGTAGTACTGCGGGACGTACACCACCGAAATCGACACCGCGGCGGTCATCACCCCGCGTCCGAGGCGGTCTGAGAGCAGAAAGGCGACGACGATCGCGAGCAGCAGGTAGGGGAAGGCGAAGAGCGAGTCCATGACGAGGAGCAGGACCCGATCGAGCTTCCCGCCGAAGTAGCCGGAGATCAGGCCGAGCGGCAAGCCGACAGCGAGCGAGAAGATGACTGCGAGGATGACGACCTCGAGCGCGGTGCGAGCGCCGTAGATCACGCGGGAGAGGACGTCCGTGGACTGAACGTTCGTGCCGAAGAGGTGGTCTCCCGACGGGTGGCCCTGCTTCGGAAAGCGGACGCCGTCGGCAGTGCGGTAGGTGTCGAAGTCGTACGGCGCGATCCACGGCGCGAAGAGCGCGAAGACGACGAAGGCGATGGTGATGGCGATTCCGGCGATCACCACCCACTTCGGAACGCCCCGTGCCTCGCGGATCGGTCCGAAGAGCCGGGTCAGGGACGGGCGCGCCATCAGTAGCGCACTCTCGGGTCGACCCACGCGTTCAGCAGGTCGATCAGCAGGCTCACGATCACGACGACGAGGGCGAAGAAGGTGATGATTCCCTGGATCGCGATGTAGTCGCGGTTGTTCAGGTACCGGATCAGCTCCGACCCGATCCCGGGCCAGTTGAAGGTCTGCTCGGTGAGCACCGCTCCGCCGAGCAGCAAGGCGACCTGAAGGCCGACGACCGTGATCACCGGAACGAGAGCGTTCCTGAAGGCGTGGTGCCACATGACCGTCCGCTCGCTCAGGCCCCGCGCCCGCGCAGCTTCGATGTAGTCACCCTGGAGCGTCTGGAGCACGTTCACGCGAATGAGCCGGATGAAGACGCCGCCGGTCACCAGTCCGAGCGTCACCGCCGGGAGGACGAGATGGCTGAGGACGTCGCTGAACGCACTGAAGTCGAGCGCGATCAACGAGTCGACCAGGAAGAGATTCGTGGGGGTATCGAGGTCGTAGCTGGTGACCGGGCTGGCCCGGCCCGAGGTCGGAAACCAGCCAAGCCACTGCGCGAAAACGAGCTGGGCAAGAAAGCCGAGGAAAAAGACAGGGGCGGCGTAGATGAGGATTCCGAAGAGCCTGCCGGCGACGTCGACCGGCGTATCGCGATAGCGGCCCGAAACGAGGCCGACGCCGATGCCGACGAGGAGCGCAACGAAGAGCGCAACCACCGTCAGCTCGAGCGTGGCGGCGCCGTTTTGCGTGATCACGCGCGTGACCGGCCGGTTGTCGACGATCGTCTCCCCGAAGTCCAGGGTTGCGACATTCCCGAGGTACTCCAGGTACTGGACGGCCAGCGAGCGGTTGTACCCGGCTGCCTCTCTGCGCTCTTCCAGCTGTTCCGGCGGCAGGCGGCCGCCCAATGCGGCGGTGATCGGGTCGCCCGGCGCCACGCGCAGGAGGAGAAACACCATGGTGAGGAGGATCAGCACCATGGGCAGCGCGAGACCGAGGCGCGTCAGCGCGTAGGTGCGGAGCGAGGTGGTCTGCTGCCCCCCGGCCATTGGGGGAGCCTAAAGGCGGGGGCACGTCTCCGCGCCCCCGCCTCAGCGTTGGCTTAGCTCTTCGAGATCAGCCAGTATCGGAACTGGAACGACGGGTCGAACGTCTCGTCGACGCCGGTCACGCCTTCCTGCACTCCGGCAACCTGCTTGCCCTGCCAGAGCGGGATGATCGGGACATCGCGGGCTGCGATCTCCTGGATCTGCTCGAACGCCTGCGTCCGCTCGGCGTCGTCCGTCGACGCCTTCTGCTTTGCGAGCAGGTCGTCCACTTCCTTGTTCGAGTAGTGGTTCTTGAGGAAGTTGTCAGTGTGGTAGAAGGGCGTGAGGTAGTTGTCCGGGTCCGGATAGTCCGGGAACCAGCCGAGCTGGAAGATCGGATAGCGATCCTCCGCGTACGCCTCGCTGTACTGATCCCACTCCGTCGACTTCAGCTGGACCGTGAACAGGCCGCTTTCCTCGAGCGACCGCTTGATCTCGGCGTATTCGTCTGCCGAGAGGTCGCCGTAGTGCGTCGGCGTGTACCAGATCTCCAGCTGCATCGGAGTCTGAACGCCTGCGGCCTGGAGCGCCTGCTGGGCCTTCGCCTTGTCCGGGGTCTCGCCGTAGACGTCCTTGAAATTGTCTGTGTGACTGGCGATGCCACGCGGCACCATCGAGTAGAGCGGCTCGACGGTGCCGTTGTAGACGTTGTCGACGATCGCCTGGCGGTCGATGGTGTAGGCCACCGCCTTGCGAACTGCGAGATCCTTGCCGGGCTCCAGCTTCGTGTTGAAGACCATGTACCTGATCTCGGTGCCGTTGCCCTCCACGACCTCGACTCCGTCGGCGCCGCGAAGGTCTTCGACCTCGGTCGGCGTCAGGCTCCGGTAGGCGAGGTCGACCTCTTTGTTCTCGAGCGCCAGCTTGAGGGCGGACGACTTGTCGTAGTACTGGATGATCACACGGTCGTTCTTCGCCGGATCACCGTAGAAATCGTCGTTCTTCTCGATCACCGTCTGCTCGCCCGACCGGTACTCCGCGAGCTTGTACGGGCCGTGGCCGACGACGTTCGCGTCGGCATGCAGCTTGTCCGCCTCGTACTCGGAGGGCACGATGGCGCCGGCTCCAGTCGTCAGGATGAACGGCCATGTCGCATCCGGCTGCTTGAGGTGGAAGGTGACCGTCATCGGATCGACGACCTCCACTTCCTCCCCTGTGACCTTCCCACCTTCCTCGTAGAGCGATCCGAGCAGGCTGGCAGGCCCGTTCGAGTCGTTGATTCGATTGACGCGGTCGAACGAGTGCTTGACGTCGTCCGCTGCCACATCGGAGCCGTCGCTGAACTTGAGGTCCGACCGCAGCTTGCACGTGTACGTCGACGGATCGTCGAAGTCACACGATTCCGCAAGCGCCGGCTCCGGCGTGTTGCCGCCGGCCGGAATGGTCATGAGGCCAAACATCACGTTGTAGATGACGTTCCAGGACGGCAGGTCGTACGAGCCTGCCGGGTCGTAGGAGACCGGCTGGTCGGTCGTGCCGTGGATCAGCGTCCCGCCGCCTCCTCCCCCGCCGTCTCCGTCTCCGCCACCGTCGTCGCCGCCGCACCCCGCCGCTCCAAGGACGAGCAGCGCGGCAGCGAGCAGCGGCAGGATCTTCCAGGTCGTCCGACCCACCTCAGCCTCCTTTGGTTTCCGTGCCTAAGCCCACCGGGATTTCCGATGAGTATAGGAACCGTTGGGAGCGCTTACACCGGAGGCGGTTCTTCGGCCGGCTGAAGTAGAGGCTGCTCGGCCACCGCCTCTCGCTCCTTCGGCCGAAGCCGTCCCGCCTTGATCTCTTCGGCCCAGTGGCAGGCAACGACGTGCCCGTCCGAAAGCTTTCGGAGGGCCGGAACCTCGGTGGTGCAGCGAGTCGGCTGGATGTAGGGGCACCGCGTATGAAAGCGGCAGGCATGCGGCGGGTTCGCCGGGCTCGGCAGGTCGCCGGCCAGCAAGATCGTCTCTCGCTTTGCCTCCACCTCGGGGTCAGGGATCGGCACCGCTGAGAGCAGTGCGATCGTGTAGGGGTGAAGCGGGTTCTCATAGAGCTCCTCCGCTGGCGAGATCTCCACGATCGACCCGAGGTACATGACGGCGATCCGGTCCGAGATGTGCCGGACAACTGCGAGATCGTGCGCGATGAAGAGGTACGTGAGGTCGAACTCGCCCTGGAGACGCTCGAGCAGATTGATGATCTGCGCCTGGATCGAGACGTCGAGCGCCGAGACGGGCTCGTCGGCGACGATGAAGTCCGGGTTCAGTGCCAGTGAGCGCGCCAGACCGATGCGCTGGCGCTGTCCGCCCGAGAACTCGTGCGGGAAGCGCGACCCCGCGTCCGGAGGGAGACCGACCACCTGGAGCAGCTCCCGAACCCGCTTGCTGAGGTCGCCGCGTTTCGCCAGGCCGTGCGCCCGCAGGGGGTCTCCGATGATGCGTCCCACACTGTGCCGGGGGTTCAGCGAGGCGAACGGATCCTGAAAGATCATCTGCATACGACGCCGGAGTGGCCGCATCTGTGACTCTTTGAGCTCCGTGATGTCCTGGCCGTCGAAAACGATCCGCCCCTCGGTCGGGTCGTAGAGGCGCAGGATCGCCCGGCCGACGGTCGACTTCCCGCAGCCGGACTCGCCGACGAGCCCGAGGGTCTCGCCGCGATAGACGTCGAAGCTGACGTTGTCGACCGCCTTGATGTCGCCCACATGGCGGTCGAGAACGATCCCGCTCCTGATCGGGAAGTAGACCTTCAGGTGCTCCACGGAGACGAGCGGTGCTCCCGCCCCGTTCGTACTCACAGGACGGCGGCCCGGGCCTTCTGCCACTCGTCGGCGGGCACGGGGTTGAAGCACGCGACGCGATGGCCGGGCGCGATCTCCTCGAGCTGCGGCACCTCCTGCCTGGACAGGTCCACCTCGTACGTGCAGCGAGGCTGAAAGGGACAAGCCTTCGGAGCGCTCAGCATGTCGCGGGGGCGTCCCTCGATCGGTTGGAGGCGCTCACGCCGGGCTGCGTCGAGCCGCGGGATGCTCTGCAGCAGTCCGAGCGTGTAGGGATGCCGTGGAGCTGCGAACAGCTGGGAGGCCGAGCCGGTCTCGACGAAGGTGCCGGCGTACATCACGTTGACGCGCTCGCACATCCCGGCGACGACGCCGAGGTCGTGCGTGATCAGGATCAGCGCGGCGTTCTCCTCGGCGATGAGCTCCCGGAGAATGTCGAGGATCTGCGCCTGAATCGTGACGTCGAGCGCCGTCGTTGGCTCGTCGGCAATCAAGAGCTTCGGCCGGCAGGCGAGCGCCATCGCGATCATCGCGCGCTGGCGCATCCCGCCCGAGAACTGGTGCGGGTAGTCGTCGATTCGCGCCTTGGCGCTCGGAATCCCGACCCGATCGAGCAACTCCGCCGTTCGGGCCTCCGCATCCCGTTTGTTCATGCCGAAGTGCGTCTTGAGAGCCTCGCGAATCTGTCGACCGATCGTCAGGACCGGGTTCAGGCTCGTCATCGGGTCCTGGAAGATCATCGCGATCTCCCGGCCGCGGATCCCGCGGAGCTGCCGGTCCTTCAAGTGGAGAAGATCGCGGCCACCGAACATGGCAGTGCCGCCGACGATCTTTCCGGCGCGCGGAAGAATGCCCAGCATCGCGAGGGACGTGACGCTCTTGCCGCATCCGGACTCGCCGACGATTCCGAGGGTCTCTCCAGGCGCGATGTCGAACGAGATGCCGTTGACGGCGTGGATCGTCCCCCGCCGCGTCCAGAACTGAACGCGCAGGTCTTCGACGGAGAGGAGCGGCTGGCGTTCCATGGTCAGCGACCGCGGAGCTTCGGGTCTAGGGCTTCGCGCAATCCGTCCCCGATCAGGTTGAACCCGAGCACCGAGATCACGATCGCCGTTCCCGGGATCAGGGCGAGGAAGGGGGCAACCTGCAGGTACTCGTTCACCTCCGTGAGCATGCTTCCCCACTCCGGCGTCTCGTCCGGGTCTTCCAACCCGATGCCGAGGAATCCCAGACCGGCGACGTCGATGATTGCCGTAGCCATGGCGAGCGTTCCCTGGACGATCACGGGCGAGATCGAGTTGGGAATGATGTGGGAGAACAGGATCTGCGGCCGTTTGATGCCCACGGACCGTGCGGCCAGGACGAAGTCCGCTTCCCTCTGCGCGAGCACCGACCCGCGGAGGAGCCGCGCGAAGATGGGGACATTGGCGAGCCCGACTGCGATCATCACGTTCCTCAGGCCCGGACCGAGCGCGGCGACGATCCCGATAGCGAGCAGCAGGCCCGGAATCGCGAGCATCACGTCCATCACCCGCATGATCGCCGAGTCGACGAAGCCACCGACGTAGCCGGCGATCGCTCCCAGCACGAGCCCGATCGAGAGCCCGATCGCGACCGAGACGATGCCGATCAGAAGCGAGTAGCGAGCGCCGTAGAGGATCCGCGTGAAGAGGTCGCGGCCGAGGAGATCGACCCCGAAGTAATGCTCGGCGGACGGCCCTGGGCAGCAGCCGTTCGCGATCAGGAGCAGGTTCTGCTCGACTGGATCGTGGGTAGCGAGCAGCGGAGCGAAGATCGCGGCGACGACGAACACGAGGACGAAGAGGAGACCGACGATCGCGCCCGGGTTCCGGATCAGCCGGTACCAGGCGTCGCGCCAGAGCCCGCTGGGAGCTTCGAGCGCGACTTCAGTTGCTTCGGCCTGGGCGACGCTCACGAGTAGCGAATCCGGGGGTTGATGATGGCGTAGGAGATGTCGACGAGCAGGTTCACGAAGACGAAGACGAGGGCGAGGAAGAGGATCCCGCCCTGGAGCACGGGATAGTCGCGGTTGAAGATCGCCTCCCGCAGCCACTGGCCCATGCCCGGGAACGCGAAGACGGTCTCCGTGAGGATCGCGCCCGAGAGAAGCAGACCCGTCTGGAGCCCGATGATGGTCGAGATCGGAAGCAGGGCGTTGCGCAGGATGTGCCGCCGGTCGACGGTCGCCGGCGGTAGGCCCTTCGCCCGGGCGGTGCGCACGTAGTCCTCGTTCTGGACGTCGAGCACTGCGGCGCGGGTGATTCGGGCGACGATCGCCAGCGGAATCGAGCCCAGCGCAACCGCCGGCAGGATCAGGTGCTTGAGGACATCGACGAGCGTCTTCCAGTCCCGAGTGAGAATCGCGTCGAGGACGTAGAGGTTCGTCGGATGCTTGACCTCGCTCGTGACGTCGATCCGGCCGACACTTGGTAACCAGCCCAACCGCACGGCAAAGAGGTACTTCAGGAGGATCGCGAGGAAGAAGACCGGAATCGAGATCCCGATCAGCGAGACGAACAGGCTTCCGTGGTCGAAGATTCCACCGTGGCGTTTGGCTGCCAGGAAGCCGAGCGGAACTCCCAGGCCGACCGCCAGGATCATGGCGGCTAGCGCAAGCTCGATCGTGGCGGGAAAGCGCTCCTTGATCTCCGTCGTGACCGGCCGGTGAGAAGCGACGCTGACGCCGAAGTCAAAGTGCGCTGTCGTCTGGACGTATTTCCAATACTGGACGTAGACCGGCTCGTCGAGGCCGAACCGCTCCTCGTACTCCTTGACGAGCGCCGGCGTCGTCCGCTCGCCGAGGAGCGAGTCCGCCGGGCTCCCCGGCAGAGCTCGCACCCAGACGAAGACGAGGATCGAGAGCCCGACGAGGATCGGGACAAGGAGCAGCAGCCGGCGAACGACGAACCGAAGCATCTAGTTCCCGTCCGCCGGCTGCGTTACTCCGGGTTCTACTGTCCTCCTACCGATACCCCGCGGTATGACTCTGACCCTACGGGGCTCGCGACGTATCCCCTCACGCGGCGCTCGACGGCAACCGCCGGCGTCGTGTGCGCATACGGGACTGCCGGGACGAACTCGGCGATCAGTGCGTTGATCTTCTTGTAGAGCGCGATCCGCTTCGTCGGATTGACCTCGGCCTCGGCCTTGTCGAGCAGAAGGGCGATCGCCTTGTGCTCGCCTGTCCTCGTGAGACCGAACTGCGCGTTGGCACTCTGGAAGAACGTGCCGACGAAGTTGTCCGCGTCGCCGTAGTCACCGGTCCACCCGATTATGTTCAGGTGGCCTCCGGTGCCCTGGTTGACGTTCTTGACGTAATCGGGTCGCCAGGGCTGGCTGACCGCGGTCACTTCGAAGCCCGACCGCTCCAAGCTGGCCTTGAAGGCCGCGAAGTTGAGGTTCGGGCTAGGCATGTAAGGCCGAGAGACGTTCGTCGGCCAATAGAACTCGATCTTGACCGGCAGCGTCAGACCTGCCTGCCGCAAGAGCCGCTTCGACCGCTCCGGGTCGAACCCGTACTTCTTGACGCTCGGGTTGTAACCGGGCACCGACGGCGGCATGAACTGGTGCGCCACCACCGCGCGACCGGCGTAGAACGATCGCACGACGGAGGCGCGATCGAGCCCGTGAGCGACGGCCTGCCGGACGATCTTCCGGTTCATCGGCGGCTTGGATTGATTGATCGTCACGTACGCCACGTTGAATGCGCGCCGGTTGATCAACTGAAGCCGGTTGTTCCCGCGGATGGTCGGCATGTCCTGCGGAGCGACGAGGTCGTAGCCGTTGACCTCTCCGGTCTGGAGCGCCTGCAGACGGGCGGTGTTGTTGCTGATGGGCCGCACGATGAGCCGTGAGACCTTGGCCTTCGTGCCCCAGTAGCTCCCGTTCCGGTCGAGCACGACACGCTGACCGACGGTCCACGAGTTGAACTTGAACGGCCCTGTGCCCGTCGGATGGCTGAACGCGTACGAGCCGGTGGGCCGGAACGTCCCGCCCCGGAGCTCACCCTGGTTCGCGCCGTACTTCGCCATCGCAGTCGGGCTCTGCATCGAGAACGCAGAGAGCACGAGGGACGGGATGAACGGACCGGACCGCCGGGTCAGCCTCACGATGGCAACGCTCTTGCCCTTGGCGGAGCAGCCGCGGAACAGCGGCTTGCCCAGGCCTGTGGATTCGTTCCGCTTGAAGCCGCCGAAGATCTGGCGGTAGTAGTACGTCGCTGACGCGTCCTGGAACGGACCCGTGAAGTTGAACCACCGGCCGAAGTTCGCGCAAACGGCCCTCGCATTGAATGGCGTCCCATCGTGGAACTTGACCCCGGTGCGCAGACGGAATGTCCACGTCTTGCCGTCCCTGGCCACCTTCCAGCTCCTCGCGAGCGCGGGTGTGACCGTGGTCGTGCCCGGCTTCAGCTCGACGAGGCCCTCGAAGATCTGCTTGGTGATGCGGAAGGACTCACCGTCCGAAACCAGTGCCGGATCGAGATACGTCGGATCCGATGCTCCGGCAAAGATGAACGTGTTGCTGCTCTGTGTCGGCTTGCCGCTCACTGCGCTGACAGCCCCAAGCGAGACCATGCAGACGACGGCGAGCAGTGCGCCAAATCGCAATCTTCCCCTCAAACCTACTCCTTCTTCTGTGCGGCCAGCAAAAGGCCGCGGAAACATGAACCTCCACGTGCATAAGACGTAAATGCGACCTAGAGGTTAACCGGGATTTGGTTTAACCGGAGCCGGGATGCGGGAAAACTCGGTGGATGCGCCGGATTCCACTCCTCTTCCTGATCTATCTCATCGTCGGCGTCGTCGTCGCGTACGCCGAGGACTACTTCGACAACGTCGAGCGGACGAAGCAGCTGCTCTCGGCGGTTCTGGCCGTACTCCTGTGGCCGCTCGTGCTCGCCGGCTTCGACGTCAAGGTCACTTAAGCCCTCGCGACGGACCTGCAGGGTCCGCTTGCCGCCTGAGGTTCGGCGGCCTCGAAGTGCGATCTGTCTCCGGCTGAGAGTCGCTGACGGCTCAGCCCAGCCCGCCTCGAGACGGCTTACGCTCCAGTTTCCTCCCTGGAGCAATGGACGACGTTCTCAACAACCCCGGCTTCTACGTCAGCTACGCGGTCGGTCGTCCAGGCCGTCGTCGTCCTGCTGCTGATCCGACTCGTCGACGTCTACAAACGCCAGCCTCTCGGCCTGCTCGCGTTGATGGCGGGGTGGGGCGCGACCGGCGCCGCGCTGATCGCGCTCGCCGGGAACCGCACCGTGCAGGCGATGCTCTCGGCCGACGCGCGCGACGTCTTCGGCAACGCGGTCGCTCCCCCGCTCGTGGAGGAGGGTGCCAAAGGGCTCGCCCTTCTCGCCGCGGTCGGGCCGATCCGCTGGGCCGGGCGGCGGTTCGGGCTCTCGATCTTCGAGGGTGTGACCGCCGGAATGGTCTACGGAGCCGCAGTCGGCCTCGGGTTCGCTTTCACCGAGGACATCTTCTACTTCGTGAACGAGGCCCAGACCCAGGGGCTCGACAACGGCCTCGACGTCTTCGTGCACAGGCGGGACTTCTTCGGCCCCGCGATGCTCCACCACCCGCTCTGGACTGCGGCGTTCGGCGCGGGGCTCGGCGCGGCGGCATGGACGACGAGCCCGGTGAAGCGCGTGCTCTTCCCTCTCGCGGGCTTCGCGGCCGCGCCTTCATGCACGCCGTCTACAACGGCCTGGTCGAGGCCGTGCTCGTCCTGCGTTACGGGCTCGAGCTGACCGCGGCGTGGGATCGCAGGGAGATCGTCGACCCGGCGATGGAAGACGCTGCGTCCACTCTCGTCACGCTCACGAACCTCCTCGACTTCTACCTCATCGCCATGTTCGCCGTGGCGGCGACACTCTGGCTCCGTTACCAGCGCAGGATCATCAACGCCGAGCTGGCCGACGAGCTCGATGCCGGCGGCGCGGCCGGGTACCGCGATCTGCTCCGAACCGGTCAGTTCGAGCGTTGGCGCCACCGGCGACGGCTGCGTCGCGAGCTCGTCCGCCTGGCGATGCTCAAGTGGAGGACGCGGCGATTCGGGGGCGACCCTGAGCGAATCCAGCGGCTGCGCCGCGAGATCGCGACGCTCGCGACCTACGACGTTGGCGCAGGGAACCTCCCCGAGCCCGCGACGCCGATGCTCGGCCGGGAACACGAGCTGGAGGCGGTTCGCGAGCTCCTCGGCCAATCGGACGTCCGTCTGGTCACGCTCAGCGGCCCTGGCGGAACCGGAAAGACCAGGCTTGCGATCGACGCGGCGCGATCGGTACGCGACCGGTTCCCGAGCGGGGCGTACTTCGTCACCCTGGCGCCTGTCCGTGATCCCGCGCTCGTCCCGGCCGCAATCGCGGAGACGCTCGGCGTCCAGCAGCGCGAGGGCAAGTCGCTCGAGCCTCTCCAGGATTTCCTCCGCGACAAGCAGCTGCTCCTCGTTCTGGACAACCTCGAGCAGGTCGAGGCGGCCGGACCGCAGATTGCTGCGCTCCTGGCCCTCCGCACCGCGTGTCCGGGCGCTTGCGACGAGCCGGGCCGTCCTCGGTGTTCCGAGCGAGCACGAGTTCCCTGTGCCACCGTTGCTCGAGGAGGGCGCCGTCCAGCTCTTCGTCGAGCGCGCGCGGTCGGTCGATCCGGACTTCCAGCTCGACGGCGCAGGCGAGCAGACAGTCGGTGAGATCTGCCGCCGGCTCGACGGGCTTCCGCTCGCGATCGAGCTGACGGCGTCCCGGGTCCGTCTCATGTCGCCGGGGGAGATCCTGACCCGGCTCGAGCAGCCCATGAAGGCCTCACCCCTTGAGGAGACGATCTCGTGGAGCTACGAGCTCCTCGACGCGGACGACCAGGCGCTCCTCGCGCGGCTCTCCGTCTTCGTCGGCGGGTGCACTCTTCGCGCGGCAGAGTTCGTCTGCGGCGACGGCGTCGTCGACGTTGTCGCCGGGATCGGATCGCTCGTCGAGAAGAGCCTGGTTCGGCGCGACTGGGGCTCGACGGGCGAGGCTCGGGTCGAGATGCTCGAGACGATTCGCGAGTTCGCCCGCGAGCGGCTCGCAGAGTCTCACGGCCCGGATCGAACCGAGCGCCGGCTTGCAGAGCCTGGCCCTGGCGGAACGCGCGGAGCCGGCACTGACGAGCGCGGAGCAGCCCGCCTGGCTCGGACGGCTCGGCGAGGAGAACGCGAACATCCGCGCGGCCCTCGCCTGGTCTCTGGCTCAGGGCGAGCTCGAGATGGGGCTCCGGACCGCCGGTGCCCTCGTCCGCTTCTGGAGCGCGCGCGGGCTCATGGCGGAAGGGCGCGGCTGGCTCACCGACGCGATGAGCGCAGAGGGGGACGTTTCGCCGCAGGTACGTGCGAAGGCCGGGTTCGCCGCCGGGTACGCAGCGCTCGGACTCGGCGACTTCGCGGACGCCCGTGTGCAATTCGAGCGTTGTCTCGCACTCGCCAGCGATCTCGGCGACCGTCAACTGCACGGAGCAGCGCTCGCGCAGCTCGCGTGGATCACGATGGCGGAGGGTCGGGTCGACGAGGCCCGGGCCCTCGCGGACACCAGCCTGCGCCTGGCACGCCCCACCGACGACAAGGTCACGGCCTCGGGCGCGCTCAACGTGCTCGGCGAGGTCGCTTGGCGCGGCGGGGACGGGGAGGCGACTTGCGCTCTTCGCAGAGAGCCTTGCGCTACGTCGCGAGCTCGGCGACGACCGCCTGGTCGCCAACTCGCTGCTGCTGCTCGGGCGCTCGGAGCAGTCCGAGGATCGCTTCGAGGAAGCGCTCGACCTCGCTCGCGCGCTCGGCGACACGTGGAGCACGTCCGTCGCCCTGGTGAACCTCAACCGAACCAGGCGAGACGCCGGCCTCCTGGACGAGGCGCTCGAGCTTGCCCGCGATCGCGGTGACAAGCGCCTGGAGTCCGAAGCGCTCCAGGCGCGCGCGGCAGTCGAGGTCGAGCAGGGAGACGCGGCGCGCGCGGCGCGGATGCGCGGCGCAGCCGAAAGCTTGCTCAACGAGGTCGGCGCGGAGCTCTCTCCGACGGAACTCGAGCTGGACGCCGACCTTCTCCCGAAGCTGGAGGAGGCCCTCGGCAAGGGCGCCGTCGAGAGGGAATGGGCCGCCGGCCGCGAGAACGGCGCGGCAGACCTAGAGCGGTGATCGACTAGTTCGCGGAGACCGCGGCGAGGTCGCGGAGCGCGGCCAGCCTCGCCAGCGCCTGCGCCTCGAGCTGACGCACGCGCTCGCGAGTGAGATCGAGCTCGTGGCCGATCGCCTCGAGCGTCCACGGCTCGCCCTCGAACCCGAAGCGGAGCTCGAGGATCCGCCGCTCTCGCTCTGGAAGCGCATCGAGCGCACGGCGAACGCCCTGCTTGCGCAGCGACTCTTCGGCCTCGTCGAAGGGATCCGCAGCCTCGCGGTCGGCGAAGAGGTCGCCGAGCTCGCCTTCGTCGTCCGCACCCACAGTCTGATTCAGCGAGACCGACGCGTGCGCGGCGCCGAGCGCCTCGTCGACGTGCTGCATCGGCAGTCCGGTCGCCTCGGCCAGCTCCGCCTTCGTTGCCTCACGGCCGAGCTCGACCTCGAGCCGGCGCGCTGCGCGCGACAGCTTCTGCTGGCGCTCGACGACGTGAACGGGGACGCGGATCGTTCGCGCGTGGTTGGCGACGGCACGCTGGACCGACTGGCGGATCCACCAGGTCGCGTACGTCGAGAACTTGAAGCCCCGCCGCCAGTCGAACTTCTCGACGGCGCGGTTCAGCCCGAGCGTGCCTTCCTGGATCAGGTCCAGAAACGGAACGCCTAGACCCCGGTAGCCCTTCGCGATCGAGACGACCAGGCGGAGGTTGGACTCGATCATGTGTCGCTTCGCGAGCAGGTCGCCGCGCTCGATGCGCTTGGCGAGGTTGACCTCCTCGGCGGCGGTCAAAAGCTTGTGGCGGCCGACGTCGGCGAGGAACAGCTGAAGGCTGTCGGCCGACCCGACGACGACGTCGGGATCGCGCTGAGGCGGCTGCTCGGCCTTTTCGGCCTTTTCGGCCTCCTCGTTCTTGGCCTCTCGCACCTCGAGGCCGATCAGCGCGAGCTCGCGCGTGAGCTGCTCGACCTCGTCGTCACCGAGGTCGTGCTCGACCGCGAACGCCTCGAGCTCTACCGGCTCGAGATACCCGCGCTCCTCACCATGCTCGACCATGGCCTTCGCCTGCTCGCTCTCGAGCAATTCCTGAAGCTGATGCTGGGTCAAAGCGGTTCTCTACGTCCTCTCTGCGGTTGCGGCAACCTACTTACTCTACGAGGCTAGTCGGACCTCAAACCTTCGCATTGTGGGCGGTATTTCCTCGTTTTTCCAGACCAACGGAGCCGTGAGAGCCCCCCGGGAGTTGAAACGCGATGTTTTCTCGCCGTATTCCGTTCAGGCGCCCTTCGGAACCCCATCTTTGGAGACGCGCGGCGCGCGCAAATGTTTGTCTCGAAAGAGTAAAAAACGCCTAAAGGCGCTGGTAGAGGCGTGACGCTTCTCTACTCGGCCGCTGCCGGCTGCTCTTCGCGCTGTTCCTCGCCCTCCTGCTCCTGCTCGGCCTGGCGCTTTCGGCTGACCGGAAAGTCGAACTCGATCTTGTCCTCGGCATTCAGAACGAGGCGTGCTCGGAACGGCTTGCCGGCGCGGGAGCGGAAGCCGGACAGGACCTCGCGTGTCTTGCGCTCCTCCATGAGCTGTCGGGCCACCTCGGGCGTCAGCGTTCGTCCGGCGACGCGCTTCCAGATTACGAAGCCGCAGCCGGCTTCCTCACGGCTCTTCCAGCTCGTGCAGCCGTAGGCCTTGGAGTTCTCCTTGATGATCTCCCCGCTCTCCGCCCCGCAGCGCGGACACAGACCGAGCTCCGCGCGTTCGACCTTGATCTTCTCGTCCGAGAGGTTGGCGATCTCCTCGACCGTGGCCTTCGCGAAGCCGGCGATCCCGTCCATGAAGGACGACCGGTCGCCGTTCCCGTGCTCGATGTCCAGGAGCTGTTTCTCCCAGTCGCCGGTCAGCTCGGCGGAGGTGATCGGGTGCACGTCGAGCATCGTGATGACGCCAAGCCCCTTCGGCGTCGGCTGGAGATCCTTGCCCACCCGCTCGATGTATTCGCGGCGAATCAGCGTCTCGATGATCTCGGCCCGGGTTGCCGGGGTGCCGAGGCCGCGCTCCTTCATGGCCTCGCGCAGCTCCTCGTCGTCGACGAGCTTGCCGGCCGTCTCCATGAAGCTGAGCAGCGTCGCCTCCGTGTAGCGAGGCGGCGGCTTCGTCTCTTTGGCTTCGCTCTCGGCGTCGGCGCACCGGATTTCCTGGCCCTGCTCGAGGTTCGGAAGCTCCCCTTCTCCCTCGGCGTCCTCATCCTGCTTCGCGTCGTCCGCTTCGAGCCCGTAGACGCCGCGCCAACCCGGCTCGAGCGTGACCTTGCCGCGGGTTCGGAACCGCTCCTCCTCCACCTCGGTCACGATCGTCGTGCGGGCGAAGCGCGCCGGCGGATGAAAGACCGCGAGGAAACGCTTGGCGACGAGGTCGAAGACCCGGCGTTCGTCCGGCGTGAAGCTCGCGACGTCGTGCGGGACGTCCGTCGGGATGATCGCGTGATGGTCGTCGACCCGGGCGTCGTTGACGACACGCCCGAGCGGCAGCTGCTGGAGGCCGAGAACGTAGCGCGCGCCGGCCGCATAGTCGTCGATGGACACAAGCGTCTCGGCAGTCGGCTTCAGCTGCGGGACGAGATCGCCGGAGAGGTAGCGCGAGTTCGTTCGCGGATACGTCAGCGCCTTCTTGCCCTCGTAGAGCGACTGGGCCGCGCTGAGCGTCCGGCGCGCCGAGAATCCGTACCGTCGGTTCGCATCCCGCTGGAGCGAGGTGAGGTCGTAGAGGAGCGGTGCGCGCTCGGAGTGCTCCTTACGCTCGACCGATTCGACCCGGCCTGCCTTGCCCTTGACCTTCGCGACGATCTCGTCGGCTCGCTTCCCGTCCTTCAGACGGGTTTCCTCGCCCTCGAACCAGAGGCCGTTGTAGCGAGGATCGAACGTCGCGTGAACGAGCCAGTACGGCTCGGGCACGAACGCCTGGATCTCACGCTCCCGCCGAACGATCATCGCCAGGGTCGGCGTCTGAACCCGTCCGAGCGAGACGACTCCGGCACTCCAGCCGCGGCGCGTCGTCGCCGCGCGGGTGGCGTTCATGCCGACGAGCCAGTCCGCCTCCGAGCGCGAGCGGGCGGCGTCGCGAAGGGGCTCGAGCTGACCCGCAGGGCGTAGACGCTCGAAGCCATCGCGGATCGCCTGCTTGGTCATGGAGTTGATCCAGAGGCGGTCGACTGGCTTGTCTGTCTCGGCGGTCTCGTAGATGTGCGTGAAGATCAGCTCGCCTTCGCGGCCCGCGTCGCAGGCGTTGATGACTCGCTCGACGTCCTTGCGCGCCAGCAACTTGTGGATCAGCTTCAGCTGCGTCGCGGATTTCTTGTCGCGAGGCCGCACGCGGAACTCGGCCGGAATGATCGGCAGGTTGTCGAGCTTCCAGGACTTCCAGGCAGGGTCGTAGTCCTCGGGGTCGGAGAGCTCGAGGAGGTGCCCCACCGCAAACGACACCACGTAGTCGTCGGACTCGTAGAAGTTCTTGTGCTCGTCGAACGATCCCGGCAGCGCGCCGACGATATCCCGTGCAACGGAGGGCTTTTCGGCGATGACCAGCGTCTTCATCGCGCCGCAGCGTAGCGGAGGGTGTCGACGCGACCCTGCTCCGAGGAGGGATACTCCCCGACCGTGAAATCACGCATGTACCAGTTCATAGGGGTCATTTCGGGCGGCCCGATGCGGCGTTTGTTCCGGTTTCGCAGCAAGGGTGAGGAACACCTTCCACGCGAGGGCGGCTTCGTCCTCTCTGCCAACCACCACTCGAACATCGACCCCTGGCCGCTCGGTCTCCCGCTGTATCCCGACCGCCAGCTCCGATTCATGGCGAAGTCGGAGATGTACAGCTTTCCCTTCAAGCCGATCCTGAAGGCGGTAGGCGCTTTTCCCGTTCGGCGCGGGATGGGAGACGAGGAGGCGATGCGGAAAGCGGTCGATCTCGCGAAGGCGGGCGAGGTCGTCGCCATCTTCCCCGAGGGAACTCGCCGGAACAAGGGCGTCGTCAAGAAACACAAGGCTCGCCCCCGGTCGGGTGCGGCGCGCGTCGCCCTTCAAGCGGGCGTGCCATTGGTTCCGGCTGCGATCGGCGGGACGGAGAGCCTGATGAAGCTCGGACCGCTACGCGTGGCATACGGGCGCCCGATCGACGTCTCGGACTTGGACGTTGAGGACATTCGTACGAGCTCGAAGATCGCGACCGAGCGGCTGATGGAGGCGATTCACGAGCTCGAAAAGACCTTGTAAGTTGAAACAGAAGCCCCTGCTGGTCGTGGATGGGGACTCGCTCGCGCACCGCGCCTACCACGCGCTCCCGAAGTCGATCGCCCGGAACGCCGTCGTTGGCTTCACGAACATGCTCACCCGGCTGTGGGAGCTGGAGGAGCCGCGGACGGTCTTCGTCGGCTGGGACACGCTCACGGCGCCCACCTATCGCCACGAAGCGTTCGGGCCATACCAGTCCGGGCGCGTGTTCGAGGACTCCCTCCTCGAGCAGCTCGACATGCTGCCCCAGCTCGTCGAGGCACTGGGGTTCGCGTACGCGAAGGCTGCGGGGTACGAGGCCGACGACTTGCTCGCCGCGGCCGTCAGGTACGAGGAGAACCGCGGCGGGACCTGCGTTGTCGTCACCTCCGACCGCGACCTCTTCCAGCTTGCAAGCGAGAGGACGGCGATCGTCATGCCGGTGCGCGGTGTCTCCGAGCTGGCGCGGGTCGGACCGGAGGAGGTGCGTGAGCGCTACGGCGTCGAGCCGGAGCAGGTGCCGGACTTCATCGCGCTCCGCGGCGACCCGTCCGACCGGCTGCCCGGGGCACCCGGCGTGGGGCCGAAGACTGCCGCGTCGCTCCTGAACCAGTACGGCTCGCTGGAGGCCGCTCTCGGCGCCGGCAGGTTTCCGAAGCTGCAGGGGGAGCTCGAGCTGTACCGGCGAATTGCAACACTCGACGCCTCCGCCC
>JACDAN010000090.1 GCA_013695385.1 Actinomycetota bacterium
CGCCGGCCGTGAGCTTGCGAGCGTCCTTCGCGAGGCCGCCGTGCCGACCCTGCTCGTCACCCACGACTTCACCGAGGCCGCTCTCCTGGGAGATCGCGTGGGCGTGATCGACGCCGGGCGCGTGGTCCAGACCGGCAGCGCCAGCGAGCTGGCCGCCGCCCCGGCCTCGGCGTTCGTCGCCGACTTCACCGGCGCCACCGTGCTCACCGGAACCGCACAGCCCGGACCCGACGGGCTCACCCACGTCGCGCTCGACGGCGGCGGTTCGGTTGCCAGCGTCGACCCCGCGAACGGACCGGTCGCCGTCAGCATCTATCCCTGGGAGATCGCTCTGGCCCCGGCCGGCACGGCGAGCACCGGTTCCGCGCAGAACCATCTCACCGTCGAGGTCATCTCGGTCACCACGATCGGGAATCGCACTCGAATCGGCATGGCGACTCCGCAGCCCCTTGCCGCGGAGATCACCGCACCGTCGGCGCGTGAGCTCGGGCTCGAACCCGGCACCCGCGTCGTAGCGACCTGGAAGGCGGCCGCAACCCGCCTGCTCCGATTGTGAGCCGCGACGACGGCGCTAGCCTCGCACCCCGCCGACCCCGACACCACAGGAGACTCACCCCATGAAGCTCAGCGCCCGCAACCAGCTGCCCGCCAAGGTCACCAAGATCAGCGAGGGCGCCGCCATCGCGAACGTCGAGCTCGACGTCAACGGCCTCCGGGTCGTCGCCTCGATCACCGTCGAAGCCGCCCAAGAGCTCGGCCTCGACGAAGGCAGCGACGTCACCGCCATCGTCAAGGCCTCCGACGTGATCCTCGCCACCGCGGACTGACGGGCGCGAGCGCCGGACAACGCCACCGGAGAGCGCCGGAAACGGGAAGCGCCAGACCGACTCCGTAGGCGAGCTCCCGCAGGTCAGCCGGGCCGCGTCCAGAGTCGCGTGCCGGGATGGAACTGGCTCCACGCAAACCAGAACGCCTGGTGAGCGGGCAGCTCCTTGCCGTCGCGGGTGCGGGCGCGCAGGCCGCCGGCGTCGGCCACGACCTCCACGCCGCCCGCGCTCACCTCGCGCCCGTCGGACAGGGCAGCCTGCGCTGCGTCGACCGCGAACGCGACAGGCTCGCCTCCCGGAGGGACCACCCCGACGACCGCGGCTTGGACGGGCAAGCGAGGGTCGACGTCGCCCACCGGGAAGATCGGCCCGTCGTCGTCGCGCCCGCCGAGCGGGTCGTCGTCGTACTCGCGCCCGATGCCGCCGTCCTCGGCCACGATCCGCGTGCCGGGATGCGCCTTCTTCCACTCCCCCCAGCTGCCGGTCACGACCGTCGCCTGTTCGAGCGTCACACGAGCCTCCCGCAGCGGCCCTGACAGCGCGCGCCCGGTGAAGGTGTCGAGCACCGAGCGGGTCCTCAGGTCGTACATCACCTTGTTCGAGCGCGACAACAGGCCGGAGGTACGCAGGACCGGCGGAGCGACGTCCTCGGGCACGGCGTCGAGGAAGTAGGCCTGCGCGGAGCCGCACAACGTGCAGTACGGGATGCCGAGGCGGCGCCCGCCGACCGTGATGTTGACCATCTCGTGGACCTCCATGACGTTCTGCGGGAACGCCACCGCCTCCTCGCCGACGACGACGCCGAACACGGTGCGCTCGTCGGGGTACCAGTCGCCCTCGGCGGCCGGGGTCAGAGCAGGATCGTCGAGCGCCGGGATGCAGCTGCGCGGGCACGGCTCGCGATCCCCTGCCGGCCGGTCGTTGATCAGGACCCCGCCCCAGGAGGTCAGCCGCCAGTCGATGTCGGAGCCGGCGTCCGCGAAGAACGGCTTCCAACGCGGCTCCAGCGCGAGGAAGAGCCGGCCCTTGCGCTCGCGGTAGCCAGGCGGAGCAGGCAAGTCCCACGCGATCAGGTGGTCGGTCACGCTGCGCCAGGCGCTCCCGTCCGAGGACGCATCGTCGCGGACATCGACACCGCTCAGACGCCGAAAGGCCGCGACGAGAGCCTTCTCGTCCTCGCCGCTCGTCGCGAAGCGGAGCATGTCGGACACGAACCAGCCGAGCCGAGCGTCGCCCGAGGCCGCCACGACCGCAAGCGCCTCGCGGTTCACCGTGCCCGACAGCAC
>JACDAN010000117.1 GCA_013695385.1 Actinomycetota bacterium
GGTCGTCCCCAGTGAGCGGCTGATCGAGGAGCTCTGGGGCGGCCGAGCGCCGGCGACGGCGGCAAAGAGCGTTCAGGTCTACGTCTCGCAGCTGCGAAAGACGCTGGGTGACAGACTCGTGACGCGCAGCGGCGGCTACATGCTCGAGCTCGAGCCGGGAGCCCTCGATCTCGACCGCTTTCAGGCGCTCGCCGGTGAGGGACGGGAGCTGCTCGCACGAGGCGAGGCGAGGCGGGCGGCCGAGTTGCTGGGAGCGGCGCTCGCGCTATGGCGTGGACCTGCGCTCGTCGATTTCAGCTACGAGCCGTTCGCGCAGACTGAGATCCAGCGCCTGGAGGAGCTGCGTCTCACCGCTCTCGAGGACCGGATCGAGGCGGATCTCGCGCTCGGCCGGCACGCGCAGCTCGTCGCCGAGCTCGAGGCGCTCGTCCTCGAGCACCCGCTTCGCGAGCGCCTGCGTGGCCAGCTGATGCTTGCCCTCTACCGCTCGGGGCGCCAGGGAGAGGCCCTCGAGGTGTATCGAGAGGCCCGCGAACTGCTCGTCTCAGAGCTGGGGATCGAGCCCGGGCCCGGGCTTCAGGAGCTTCACCGGGCGATCCTGAACCAGGATCCGGCACTTGAGCCGCCGTCGCCGTCCGTCCTTCGGGCACCTCGCTCTCCCGACCGGCGGCGGGTGCTAATCGCCGTGGGTGGGGCGATGTTGCTTGCGTCCGCCCTCTCGGCCTTCGTCGTGGCCTTGACGCGCGAGGGGAAGACCGCAGGCCTCGCGTCCGTGCAGCCGAACTCGGTGGCCGTGATCGACCCCGACGGCAGTGCGCTCGTCGCGCAGATTCCGGTCGGCGCGCGACCGGCGGCGATCGCGGCGGCCGGAGGCACGGTCTGGGTCTCGAACGTGGACGACAGCTCCGTCTCGCGGATCGACGCGAAGGCGATGAAGGTCGTCCGCACGATTGCGCTCGCACGGCCCGCCACTGCCCTCGCCGCCGACCGCGCCGGCGTCTGGGCAACTGGCGACAGCACGCAGGTCTATCGCATCGCCCGTCAGTTCGACGCCGTCTCCCGCACCGTCGCCGTGCAGCGGCGAGGGCGGCTGTTCAATGTCGAGCCGGTGCCCGGGGCGGCGCTTGGGGCCGGCTCGCTCTGGGCCGCGAGCGGAACGGGGGTCGTCCGTATCGCGCCCCGGAGCGGCAGGTCCCTCGCCACCGTCGAGACGGGTGACAACCCAACCGCGCTCGCCTACGGCGCGGGCGCCGCGTGGGTGACGGACGCAGTGAACAACACCGTGACCCGGATCGACCGGACCGGCGCGACTCAAAGGATCGAGGTCGGAAGCCGGCCGACCGCGATCGCCGTGGGCGCCGGAGCGGTGTGGGTCGCCAACGCGCTCGACGATACGGTCGTGCGGCTCGATCCCTTCACACGCACGGTCGAGGCGACGATCCCTGTTGGACGGGCGCCGAGCGGTCTCGCCGTAACGGCGGGGGTGCTCTGGGTCGCGAACAGCGGTGATGGGACCGTCTCGCGTATCGATCCGGCGACCAACGAAGTGGCGAAGACGGTCCGGGTCGGGGGCAGCGCTGCCGGAATCGCCTCGGCGGCGGGCTCGATCTGGGTCACGATCCAGGATCGGCTGCCGCTGGCGCCTAGGGGAGGAAGCATTCTCGTCCTTCTCCGCGACGATCCCGGGACGCTCGACCCGGCGCTCGCGTTCTGGGATTGGTCGTGGCAGGTCGCCCATGCGACGTGCGTCAAACTGATGAACTACCCGGACAGGCGGCCCCCGGCCGGTCTGCTGCTCCGGCCCGAAGCAGCCGCGGCACCCCCGGAGGTAACCGACGGCGGGCGTACGTATTCGTTCACCGTCCGCCGCGGCTATCGCTTCTCGCCGCCCTCGAACGAGCCGGTGACCGCGGAGACGTTCAGGTACTCGATCGAGCGGGCGACGAGCCCCGAGTACGAGTTCCCGGTCTGGTTCCTGGACGACGTCGTCGGGATGAAGGCGTATCGCGCTCGCAAGGCGAGACATCTCGCCGGCGTGGCCGTCCGCGGCAACAACCTCGTCATCCGGCTGACGCGCCCGTCGGCCGACCTCGCCACTCGGCTCGCCATGCCGTTCTTCTGCGCCGTGCCCCGAGACACGCCGATCGACCCGAAAGGCGTGCGCACTATCCCTTCCGCCGGCCCGTATTACGTCTCCTCCTACATCCCCGGCCGGCGTCTGGTTCTCCGCCGGAACCCGAACTACCGTGGAGTCCGCTCCCGTTCGCTCGACGCGATCATCTATGCGATCGGCGCCACGCACCCCGGCGGCGTCGCCGACATCGAGCGCGGGACGGTCGATTACATCGCCGACGGAATCGGAGCGGCAGCGGCCGGACGGCTCGGCCGACAATTCGGCCCGGGCAGCGACGCGGCAACGCAGGGACGGCAGCGGCTCTTCGTCACGGCGACGCGACTGGTCGGCTACCTCGCTCTCAATGCCAGGCGGCCGCTCTTCCGCGACGCGCGCATGCGCCGGGCGTTCAACTACGCCATCGACCGTGGCGCGCTGGCTCGCCTCGGGACGCCGGCGGTGGGCGATCCGGGCGGGCTTGTCCCGACGGACCAGTACCTCTCGCCGGCCGTTCCGGGCTTTCGCGACGTCGAGATCTATCCTCTCGACGGGCCCGACCTGGCCGCCGCGAGGAGGCTTGCGGGAGGCCGGCGAGGAACGGCGGTGCTGTACACATGCGACAGCTCACCCTGCCCGGAACAGGCCGAGATCCTGCGCAGGAACCTGCGCGCAATCGGCATCTCCCTCGAGGTCAGGCAGTTCCCGCTGGCGCTCCTGCACGAGAAGCTCAGCGCCCCGGATGCGGCGTTCGACATCGGCCGCTTCGCGTGGATTCCCGACTACCCGGATCCTGCCAACGTCCTCGGCACGCTCTTTCGCGGCGGCTCATCCTGGTATCCGGGGGGCTTCGCCGATCCGCGCTGGAATCTTCGGCTCGACGCCGCAGAAGGTCTTCGTGGAGTCGGGCGGTACCGGACGTACGGGCGGCTCGACGCCGAGCTCGCCAGTGACGCCGCTCCTGCCGCGGCCGTCAGCTACCAGGTCCGCTACGACTTCTTCTCGAACCGGGTCGGCTGCCAGCTCCCGCACCCCGTCTACGGCATGGATCTCGCCGCGCTCTGCCTGCGGCGCGAATAAGAGATCACTACAGCCGTGTCGGCCGCAGGTAGCCCCGGGACGTTGCTTCATCTGAAAGCGGTATTGACCGCCGGTCGTGCCGGCCGGCCGTGCACCTTGCGGGATCGCCGGAAAGAACCGGCTGCCGCCGGCTATTGCCGTGCGGGATATACGCGCGCTCGATGGAGGCCAGCGGTCGTTTGCGCCTAATCGGTCAACAAAACAGGCCTATTTGCAGGTATTTTACGGGAGCGACGGGACTCGAACCCGCGACCTCCGGCGTGACAGGCCGAGTCAGGTACGACGACGCGTGGCGACGAACGTCCCTGAACGGCTTCATTTGCAGG
>JACDAN010000153.1 GCA_013695385.1 Actinomycetota bacterium
GGCGCCGCCCTCCCGGGTTTTACCTAGTCGCGGCGCGGGCCGCGGTCTCGGCCGCCGCCAGGGCCACTGCGTCCGCCGCGAGCACCATCCCTGCGCGGCGGCCGTTCCTCACGGGGCCGCTCGGGCGCGTCCTTGGCGCGCTCGATCAGCTCCTCGGGCTGGACGAGCGAGCCGTTCTCGTGCTTGGCGACGAGCTTGAGCCCGATGCGGCCTCGGTCCTTGTCGACCTCCTGGACGACCACGTCGAGCACGTCGCCCCGGCTGATCACGTCCTCGATGTGTCCGACCCTGCCCGGGCCGACGTTCGAGACGTGGAGCAGGCCGTCGGTGCCCTTCTTCAGCTCTACGAAGGCGCCGAACTGCGTGGTCTTGACCACCTTGCCCGTATAGGCGTCTCCCACCTCGGGCTCCCTCGTCAGCGCGCTGATCGCCGCCATTGCCGCCTCGGCATTCGTCCCCTCCGTGGCGTAGACGAGGATCGTCCCGTCCTCCTCGATGTCGATCTGGACGTCGTGATCGCCCTCGAGCGAGCGAATCGTCTCGCCGCCCTTGCCGATCACCATTCCGATGAACTCGGGGTTGATCTTGATCGTCGAGATCCGGGGGGCATGCGCGGCGAGTTCTCCGCGAGCCTCCGGCAGCGCCTCGGCCATCTGGTCGAGGATCGAGTCGCGCGCCCGCTTCGCCTGCTCGAGCGCGTTCCGCATGATCTCCTGCGTGACGCCGGTGATCTTGATGTCCATCTGCAGCGCTGTCACGCCGTCGCGGGTGCCGGCGACCTTGAAGTCCATGTCGCCGAGGTGGTCTTCCGCGCCCTGGATGTCCGTCAGGATCACGTAGTCGTCGCCCTCCTTGACGAGACCCATCGCGATTCCGCTGACCGGCGCCTTGATCGGAACGCCGGCGTCCATCAGCGCGAGCGTCGAGCCGCAGACCGAACCCATCGAGGACGAGCCGTTCGACTCCAGCGTCTCGGAGACGAGCCGGATCGTGTACGGAAAGTCCTCCGGGCCCGGGATCACGGCCTCGAGCGCCCGCTGCGCGAGGGCGCCGTGCCCGATGTCGCGCCGCTTGGGGCCTCGCATGAAGCCCGTTTCCCCGACCGAGTAGGGCGGGAAGTTGTAGTGGTGCATGTATCGGCGGTCCTGCTCGAGCGAGAGGTCGTCGATTCGCTGGCCCTCCTTGGCGGTGCCGAGTGTGAGCAGGGTCATGATCTGCGTCTGGCCGCGCGTGAAGAGCGCGGAGCCGTGGGTTCTGGGTGAGACGGAGACCTCGCAGGTGATCGCGCGGATCTCCTCCTCGCTCCGACCGTCCGGCCGCCGCTTGTCGACGGCGATCTTCTGCCGCACGAGCTGCTTGTAGACCGCCTCAGCGGCCCGCTTGACGAACCCGCGTGTGAGGCTGTCCTTGACCGCGGGCCCGTCACCATCCACGGTGGCAGGACCAACCGGGAACGGCAGGTCGACGGTGTCGATGATGCGGTCGAAGAGCAGCTGCCGCTTCGCGGACTTGAGCTCCTTGGAGTCCTGCTCGGCCTCGGTCAGCGTGCGGAGGTCGTCCTCGAACTGCTGGCGCACCGGTTCTTCGACGGCCTTCATCCGCGCCTTCTCGAGGATCATGTCGAGGCTGGCGCGGTACTGGATCTGGCGCATGATGTCGTCCTCGGTCGAGGACATGTCCAGCGCAGGCGTCTCCTCGGTGAGGATGTCGTCGACGGCCGCACCGCCCTCGCGAAGGCCATCGGCGCCGATCCGCTCGTCGATCCGGCTGCCGAAGCGCCCCTCGAGGTCCGACGTGACCTCCGAGTCGAGCCACTTGGTCTTGCCGGACTGCGAGCGCAGCTCCTCCTGAACGTCGCAGAGCTTGACGATCTCCTTGTGCGCGAGCTCGAGGGCCTCCAGGAGCAGCTCGTCGGGGATCTCCTCCGCGCCGGCCTCCACCATCGTCAGGCCGTCCTTCGTACCGACCACGATCAGGTCGAGCGTGCTCTCCTCCTCGGTTTCCTGGAGGGTCGGGTTGAGGACGAACTCGTCCTCGATCCGGCCGACGCGGACGGCGCCGATCGGGCCGAAGAACGGCAGCGGCGAGACCATCAGCGCCGCGGAGGCGCCGTTCAGGCACAGGATGTCGTGCGGGGTGACCATGTCCGCCGAGAGGACGGTGCAGATGACCTGCACCTCGTTCCTGAAGCCCTTCGGCCAGAGCGGCCTGATCGGGCGGTCGATCATGCGGGCGGTGAGGATCGCGCGCTCCGTCGGGCGTCCTTCGCGCTTGAAGAACCCGCCCGGGATCTTCCCGGCGGCGTACATCCGCTCCTCGACGTCGACGGTGAGAGGGAAGAAGTCCGCGCCCTCGCGCGCCTCCATCCGTCCCTGCGCCGTGGCGAGAACCATGGTGTCGGCCGAGCGCACGAGGACGGCGCCGTCGGCCTGCTTCGCCAGCTTGCCCGTCTCGAACGAGATCTCCTTCCCGCCGATCTCCACCGAGACGCGGGTCTGGCCTTCTACTGCGATGCTCATCTGTCCTCCAACTCTTCGGGGAAGGTGGAGGTTTGAGTCAGCGCTTCCTCTTCGGCGACGAGAGAGCGCTCGCTCAAACTTCCACCCCCCGGGGTTTACGACCTGGCTATCTGCGCAGGCCGAGCTCCTTGATCAGGCTCCGGTAGCCCTCGAGATCCTTCTTCTGCAGGTAGTTCAGGAGGCGGCGCCGTTTCCCCACGAGCTTGAGCAGGCCGCGTCGCGAATAGTGATCTTTCGCATGCGTCCGCAGATGCTCGGTGAGGTAGTTGATCCGTGCCGTGAGGAGGGCGATCTGCACCTCCGCGGAACCGGTGTCAGCGTCGGCGCGGCCGTGCTTGCCGATGATCTCCTGCTTGGCTTCCTTGGTGAGGGTCACAGAACCTCCTTCAATGACGAATCCGCAGTTCCCGCCGGCCATGCGGAAGCAGCATGACGAGCCGGATCTGCGGGCCTCGGTAGGGTAGCAACGGATGCGCGCCGCCGTCGCTGCCGGGCATCCGGCGACCGTGGACGCCGGCATCGAGATCCTCGAGGCGGGTGGCAACGCCGTGGATGCCGCTGTGGCCGCCTGCTTGGCTTCCTGCGTGGCAGAGACGGTGATGACAGGGCTGCTCGGAGGAGGCCACGCGCTCGTGTTCCGGGGCGGAGAGGCGCGGACCCTGGACTTCTTCGTCGCGGTTCCCGGCCTCGGTTCGGAGCCGCGGGCCGTGGAACTCGAGCGGCTCCGGGTTCCGTTCGGCACCGAGCTCGTTCACTACGCCGTCGGCATCGCTTCCTGCGGCGTTCCGGGAGTCCTGACGGGTCTCGACGAGTTGTGGCGGTGCGACGGCAGCCTCCCCTGGCCGCGCCTGGTCGAACCCGCTCTTCGACTGGCCCGCGCCGGCGTCCCGATGCCGCAGGCCCACGCCGCGTGCCTCGAGATGCTCGCGCCCGTGATGACGATGCGCGAAGGCGCTCGGATCTACTCGCCGGGAGGGAAGTTGCTCGAGACGGGAGATCGGCTCCAACAGCCAGGCCTCGTCGGCGCCCTCGAGGCCGTTGCGGAGGAGGGGCCCCGCAGCCCCACGCTCGAGCGCGCGCTGCTCGCGCTGATGGAGGAGCGCGGCGGGCTCGTCACCGCCGAGGACATCGAGCGGTACAGGCCTGTCTGGGGCGAGCCGGGGGGAGTCGAGTTCGCCGGGGCCGAGATCCTGAGCCGGATCGGGCTGCGAAGCCCTCTGTCGGTGCTAGCCCGTCTGGAGAAGGTGGATCCGCTCAGCCTCTGCGAGGCGCTCCGTGGACCCGTACACGACGGGGGCGGCGACACGACGAACATCACCGTGGTCGACGGCCGCGGCGACGCCGTCGTCCTGACCACCAGCCTCGGGCTCGGCTCCGGCGACTGGCTCTCCGGCCTCGATCTGCATCTCAACTCGATGCTCGGGGAGGCAGATCTGCTCGTGGACGAGCCGGCCTCCGGTCAGCGCATGCCGAGCATGATGGCACCGACGATCGCGCTGGACTCGGCGGGTCTAGTGCTCGGAGCGGGCGCGGCGGGCGGCACCCGGCTTCGCAGCGCGCTCGTCCAGGTCATCGCCGGTGTTCTCGACGAGGGCCTGAGCCCCCGCGATGCCGTGGAGCGGCCACGTCTTCATCCCGTGGGCGATGTCGTACACCTCGAACCGGGCTTCCCCGATGACATCCCAGCCGCCTTGGAAGCGAGCGGACTCACCGTTCGCGAGTGGCCGTCGCTTCATCACTACTTCGGGGGCGTCAGCGTCGTCACCCGGTCCGGCGGTGCAGGCGACCCGCGGCGAAGTGGGTCGTCCCGGCATCCAAATTGATCCTCGCAGCGTCCATCACCCAGCCAACGTACCCGCATCCCGGGCAGCCGGGGTTGGCCGAGACCGTTCCCCCTCCGGAGGGCTTGACGTACGTCGACCCACACCCGAGGCAGCAGACCCGCTCGATTCTCGAGAGGTACTGCTCGCCTTCGCCGTCGCTGATTCCCATACCCAGAAGACGGCGGCCTGTGGAGAAACTTGCGCTGTTGTCCGTCTTTACAGGGGCTTTACAGCCTCTCTCGCAGCCTCCACGTCCCGCCCGATCTGGCCGACGAGCTCGGCCTCGGAGCTGAAGGCGCGCTCGTCCCGCAGCCGTTGCCAGATCTCGACGACGAGCCGTTGACCGTACAGGTCGCCCTCGTAATCGAGCAGGAAAGGCTCGATCCGCCGCTCGTCGCCGCCGTAGTGAGGGTTGACGCCGATCGACATCGCCACGCGGTGCCCCAGAGCCTCTCCAGCGTAGATTCCGTGAGCCGGCACGAGCAGGTCCGCCGGGGCGGAGAGGTTCGCGGTCGGGTAACCGAGGGTGCCGCCGCGCGCGTCCCCCGCGACCACGGTCCCCTCCACCTCCGGGGGCCGGCCGAGAAGCTCCGCCGCCCCTAGGACGTCGCCCGCGCGGAGCAGCCGGCGAATTCGGCTCGACGAGACTCCCTCGACGAGGGTCACAGGCCTCGAGTCGAAGCCGAGCTCCCGGAGCAGATCGAGATCGCCCGCCCTGCCTCGGCCGAAACGGAAGTTGTCACCGGCAACGACGACCCGCGCGCCGATCGGCTCGAGCACGGTCCGGGCGAACTCCTCGGGCGTGTGCAGCGCAAGATCGGGCGTGAACGGGAGAACGAGCGTCTCCTCCACGCCAAGGCCGGCGAGCAGCTCGAGGCGCCGCTCGAGTGTCGCCAGGAGCTCGACCCGGTTGCCGAGCGCCGAGCGCGGGTGAGGATCGAAGGTGACCACCATCCCACGCAGGCCGGCGGTGATTGCGGCTTCGATGACTCGCCGGTGGCCGAGATGAACACCGTCGAACGTTCCGAGGGCGACCGCCCGATCGGCTACGTCCAGCTCCTGCGGTGCCCGGACGACCCTCACAGAGCGCCGAGCGCCTCCTCGGGCGGGATCACCCGAGCGTCGTCGGCATCCTCGATCCGGAACGGCCCGACCGCTGTGCGCCGCAGTGCCCTGCAGTGGCCGCCGAGCGCCTCGGCGATCGACCGGACGTAGGTTCCCGAGCTGACGCGCAGCTCGAGCGTCGCAACTCCCTCGTCGTAGGCCCGCAGCTGGAGCTCGTGCACCATCGAGCGCCTGACCGGCATCTCCACCACGACACCCCTGCGGTGGAGCTTGTACGCGCGCTCCCCGCCGATCTTGATCGCGGAGGCCGCCGGAACGACGAGCTCGACCTCCCCCACCATGGGTTCGAGCCGCCGACTCAGCTCCTCCTCGTCGGGGGCCTCGAGCTCCTCGACCAAGTCGCCTTCGGGGTCGCCCGTGCTCGTGCGGGCGGAGAGGTCGATCTCGGTCAGGTAGCGCTTGTCCAGGCCCACGAATTGCTGGGCGAGCTTGGTGGACCCGCCGAGGAGGACGAGCAGTAGGCCTGTCGCGAAGGGGTCGAGCGTTCCGGCGTGTCCCGCCCGCGCGCCCGTCCGGCTGCGGAGGTCGCGGACGATTGCAAAGGACGATGGTCCGGCCGGCTTGTCGACCAGGACGAGTCCACTCGGGTCAAGCGACCCGCGCCGCACTCGCCTTGGTGAATTCCGTCCGGATGAACTCGACGATCTCGGGGATCTCGAGCGGGGACGAGAAACCCGCGGCCTGCCTGTGCCCTCCCCCGTCGCCGGATGCGCGGGCGATCACGGAGACGTCCAGCTCGTCGGAGCTCGAGCGAAGGCTGATCCGTCGTGCCGGGCGTCCCGGCGCGGGAGGCTCCCTGATCAGGGCGGCCATGTCGGCGCCCTCCACGGCCCGCAGGAAATCGATGATCCCCTCGGAGTACGGCTCCGCGGCTCCGACCTCGGCGAAATCGGTCTTGACCAGGTGGGATACGACCAGCCGGCCTCCCTCGTAGACCTTGGCCCGCTCGAGCGCGCGAGCGAGCAGCTTGAGCTTCGCGAGCTGCACCGACTCGTAGATGCTCTGGAAGACACGGTGGACGTCGGCGCCGGCCTCGACGAGCTCCGCGGCCAGGCGGAGGGCCTTCGGCGTCGTGTTCGCGTACTGGAACCGGCCGGTATCGGTGACGAGGGCGATGTAGATCGCCTCCGCGAGCTCGGGCGTCAGAGCGACGCCGAGCAGCTCGGCCAGGTCGCGCACGATCTCGCCGGTCGACGAGGCATCCGCGGCGACGACGTTGATCCTTCCGAACCGCGAGTTGTCGTGGTGATGGTCGACGTTCAGGACGAGCGGCGCCCGCGCGAGGACGGCCTCGCCCTCCCCGAGACGGCTCTCGTTCGCGCAATCGAGCGCGAAGAGAACTCGGGTCTCGACGTCGTCCGGCGGCTCGCGGCACAGCTCGTCCAGGCTCATGAAGGAGTATTCGGCGGGCAGCGGGGCCTGACCGGAGAGGAACATCACCGAGTCTTTGCCGAGGGCATCCAGCATCAGTTTCGCTGCGAGCAGGGAGCCGAGGGCGTCGCCGTCTGGATTCTCATGCGTCGTGAGCAGGAAGCGGTCGTGCTCTCGGAGCGCAGCGGCGACCGCCGCGAGATCACTGCTGGTCGTCAGGGGCGAGCTCATCGATGAGTTGCGTCATGCGCACGCCGCGCTCGACAGAGTCATCGTATTCGAACGTCAACTGCGGAGTCCGCTTCAGTCGGAGCTCCCGGGCGATGCGTGCCTGCAGGACCCCGTGGGCCGCTTCGAGCCCGGCGAGCGTTGCCTCCCGCTTACGCTCCGAGCCGAGGACACTGACGAAGACGACAGCGCTCCGCAGATCCGTCGCTGTCCGCACGCCGGTCACCGTGAGGAAGCCGATCCGCGGATCCTGCAGCTCACCGACCCCCTCCGAGATCACTTCTCGCACTGCCGCATTCACTTTCCGCATCCTCTCACTCACGTCCCTGGTCACCTCCTGCTCCCGCCCGGCGGAGCCGGGCTCCGCAGGAGGTTGGCGCCGCTCGACGGCAGGATCCGGCGCTGCCGCCGCTTGTCCGTGCCATCTGCACTGTCCTGCGCGTCGGCGGCTTGGCTCCTTTGCGAGCGACGCCCCAGAAACGTGAGCTACTCACCAGGCACCACCAGCTCCCGCTCGACGCGCACGACTTCGTACTCCTGGCCGTTGAGGTAACGAACAGCGTCGTCCAGGAGCGTCTCGACCTCGCGGTGCTCACGGGCAACGCAGGCGACCGTCAGTCTGCTCCGCTGCCAGAGCTCGTGGTGGTCGACCTCGGCAACGGAGGCCCCGAAGCGGTTCTGCAGTTGCGCCTTCGCGGATTTCACGAACCTGCGCTTGCCCTTGAGCGAGCCGGCCTCGGGAAAGTGCAGATCGACCGCGAGGATGCCGACGTAGCCGGCGCTCATTCGTTTCGGCTAGGCGTCCGGCGGGTCGGCGCCGTTCGAGCCGGCCTGCGGGGTCGGCGGCGCGGAGAGGTCCGTTCGCTCGACCGACCGCGTCTCGTAGAGCTCGAGGATGTCGCCTTCCTTCACGTCGTTGAAGCCTTCGAGGAGGATGCCGCACTCGAAGCCCTCCTGCACCTCGCGGACGTCGTCCTTGAAGCGGCGGAGCTGGGCGATCGAGGTCTCGTAGATCAGCGTGCCGTCCCGAACGACGCGAACCCGGGCGCTTCGCTTGACCGTGCCGTTCGTGACGTAACAGCCTGCGATCGTCCCGAGCCTGGAAACGCGGAAGAGCTGGCGCACCTCGGCCTCGCCGATCGTCTCCTCGGTCGTGACCGGGGCGAGCATGCCGACGAGCGCCTGCTGAATGTCGTCGGTGAGCTGGTAGATGACGCGGTAGGTGCGGATCTCGACGCCCTCGCGCTCGGCGAGCCCCCGGGCCTCGGCCGACGGGCGGACGTTGAAGCCGACGACGAGAGCGCTCGAGGCCGAGGCGAGGTTCACGTCGTTCTCCGTGATGCCACCGACGCCCTGGTGGATGACGTGAACACGCACCTCGGGGTGCTGGATCTTCTGGAGCTCCGAGACCGCCGCCTCGACGGAGCCGAGGACGTCGCCCTTGAGGATCAGATTCAGGTCCTGGATGCTCCCCGTCTGCATCTGCGTGAAGAGCTGCTCGAGCGAGAGGCCGCTGTTCGCTGCCGTCGCGAGCTCTTCGCGGCGTAGGCGCTCTCCGCGGATCTGCGCACGCTGGCGCGCATCGCGTTCGTTCTCCACGACCCTCGCGAGCTCGCCTCCCGGCGGCGGGTGGTCGAAGCCGAGGATCTCAACCGGGTCGCCCGGCTTCGCCTCCTCGAGCTTCTCGCCTCGGAAGTCGTAGAGAGCGCGAACCCGGCCCCAGGCGTCGCCGGCGACGATCGCGTCGCCGACCCTCAGCGTACCCCGCTGGATCAGCATCGTGGCGACCGGCCCACGGCCCACGTCGAGACGCGACTCGATGATCGGGCCGGAGGCCTCCGTGTCCGGGTTGGCGGTCAGCTCGAGCTCGGCGTCCGCGACGAGGAGAACCTTCTCGAGCAGGTCGTTGAGGTTCTCCTTCAGCTTCGCCGAGACGTCGGAGAACTGCGTCGAGCCGCCCCACTCCTCCGGCTGCAGGCCCTCTCCGGCGAGATCACCACGGACCCTGTTCGGGTCGGCGTCGGGCATGTCGATCTTGTTCACGGCCACGACGATGGGGACCTTGGCGGCGGTGGCGTGGGAGATGGACTCGCGCGTCTGGGGCATGACGCCGTCGTCGGCTGCGACCACCAGCACGGCGATGTCCGTCACCTTCGCGCCGCGGGCGCGCATGGCAGTGAAGGCCTCATGGCCCGGCGTGTCGAGGAAGGTGAGCCTCCGGCCGTTGTGCTCGACCTGGTAGGCGCCGATGTGCTGGGTGATTCCGCCGGCCTCGGTCTCGACGACCGCCGACTCGCGAATAGCGTCGAGGAGTGTCGTCTTTCCGTGGTCGACGTGCCCCATGATCGTCACGACCGGTGGACGCGCCTGAAGGGCCGCAGGATCGTCCTCGTACGTCTCCGGCTCGTCGTCGTCCTCGCTGGCATGCTTGATCGTCACCTCGCGGCTCACGCCCGGGTCGGCGGCGATCATCTGGACGGCCTCGTCGGAGAGAGACTGCGTGATCGTGGCCATCTCCCCGAGCCCCATCATGATCTTGATGATCGCGGCGACCGGGATCCCCAGCGCTTGCGACAGCTCCTTCACGGTCACGCCGGACTGAACGGTGACCGGGCCGGTCGGGAGAACGACCTCGCGCGGTGTTTTCGGCCGCAGATCGGTCTGGTTGCGGGCCTGACGGGAGTCGGGGCGCGGCCGGTTGGCACCCGAGTCGATGACGACCCGGCGCTTTCGGCGGCTCCCGGGCGCCTGGCGGGGCCGGATCGGCCGATTCGGCCGGTTCTGTCCCTGTTCGTCAGCCATCAGCAGTCAGTCTAGGGGCTCGCGAAAAGCTGCGAAAGGCCGGCCTCCACCTGGACTTTCCGCCTGAGCGTGCGGTTGAAGGCGTTGTGGAACCTCGCCCGCTCGAAGCAGGCGAGGCGCCGGCAGGTGTAGGCGCTTCGACCACCGTGTCCATCGCCGAGTGCGAGGACTCCGTGTGGCGCCACGAAGCGGAAGAGCTCTTCCTTCGGGCCCTTGCGCCCGCAACCGACGCACGTGCGGATGGGGCGATGCCCGCTTTCACGCGGCTGGTTCGTCGTCCCTTTCCGGGGGAGGCATCGGCGGTGCCCCGACGGGCGTGCCGTGAAGCGGCTCCTCTGCGGCGGCAGGCGTCATCGGCGGCGGATCGGGGCCCGGCATCGCCCCCGGCTCGGGCGACGGTACGCC
>JACDAN010000146.1 GCA_013695385.1 Actinomycetota bacterium
CGTCCTTGGCGGGATCGAGGTCGGGCTCCTGCGGCAGGAAGCCGACCGTGGAGCCCTTGGCGAGGTCGGCGCTCCCGCTCGAAGGCTCCTCGACGCCGGCCATGATCCGCAGCAGCGTCGACTTCCCGGCCCCGTTCGCGCCGAGCACGCCGATCTTCGCGCCGGGCAGGAACGCCAGCGTGATGTCGTCGAGCACCTTGCGCTCGGCCCCGTAGAACTTGGAGGCGCGGATCATCGTGAAGACGTAGTCGGCCATGGCGGCCGAGGGTAGCTATACGAGCTCGGAGCGGGCGACCGCCTCGGCGAGTCGCCGGTCGGCGGTGACGAGCACGGCGTCCTCCACCTCGGCGAGAACGGCGTAGCAGGCGTCGTAGACGCTCAGGCCGCGGGAGAACGCAAGTCCCACCGCAGCCCCGACCAAGGTTCGGTGCTCACGAACGTCAAGGGGCATCCGTGCAACGAAGTCGACCCTCCTCATTGCTCCGGCCAGCGTCAGTTTCGTGTCTCGCGCGTAGCCGCAGAGCGCGTTTCCCACCTCGGCGAACACCAGATCAGGAACCCCGACTGAGATCTCCTGCGCCACCGCCCAACGGATCCATCGGAGCGCGGCCGGCTCGAGCGGTACTACCGCTCGGACAAAGACGCTTGCATCAAAGACCGCGTGCACGCCGGTCGATCTCGCGAGCGCGTTCGTCGCGGGCCTCGCGAATCAAATCCTCCGGCTTCGGCGCGTCTTCGGGAAGTGAGAACTCGGCCCTGAACTCGTCGAGTTGCCGAAGGAGGTCCCGTGTTCGACTCTCCCGTTCGCTGTAGTCCTTGAGGGCCTCAACGACTTCGGCGTTCAGTGACCTTCCGTTCTTCTTGGCTAGCCGCTTGAGGCTGTCGACTACGTCCTTCTGGACGTTTCGGATGTTAAGCGTCGGCACCGACCTCATGCTAGCAATGTGCTAGCACAGCGCCCCGGCGCCGCGCTAGTGTCCACGCAGGCCGTGTACCTCCTCTTCCTCGACGAAAGCGGCCGTCTCGATCAGGGCGGGCAGTTCGCGCTCGGCGGGATCGCGGTTCGCGACTCGGAGTGGCGAGCGCTGAGGGAGCTCTGGCAGGAGACACTCAGCGCCGCCGCGTGGCCGCTCGACCGCGAGGTCAAGTGGCACGGAATCCGTAAAGGCGAGGTTCCGCCGGCTCTCGCGGACGCCGTCTACGCCGCCCTCGCTCGTGCACCGCTGACCGCGTACGTCGCGGTAATGGATCTCGACCGCGGGCCTGGAGCCTTCCCGCCGGACGAGCACGCCTTCTTCCGCTCGCCGGAGGACGTCTACGCCACCGCGCTCATGTTCCTGGCCGAGCGCTTCCAGCATCTGCTCTCGGAAGAGGACGAGCGCGGGATCATCGTGGTCGACAGCCGGTTCCGCGAAGAGGACACTCGCTTGCGCCGGTTCTTCGGGGACCTCCAGGAGGCGGGCACGCCGTACATGAAGCTCGACCGGATCGTGGAGGGTCTCTTCCTCGGCCCCAGCCACTACTCGATCGGGCTGCAGTGCGCAGACCTTGTCGTCGCCGCAACCGCGGCAGCCGAGCGCGGCGTCGGCCTCGGCGGCGGCTGCTTCAAGCGGCTGAAGCCGCGATTCGCGACGCATCCGGCGACCGGGAGCATCGACGGTGTCGGGCTCAAGCGCTTCCCCCGGGGCGGAACAGGGGCAGCGCGAGCATCACCGCCTGTTCTGAATCGGCGCAAACTCTCGCCGACCCGTCGCCTAACCTGGCCCGGTGAACACGGACGCCGTCTTCGAGGGCCTGAACCCACAGCAGCGCGAAGCGGTCGAGGCCGTGCGCGGGCCGGTCTGCATCCTGGCCGGCGCCGGCTCGGGCAAGACGACGACGATCACGAGGCGGATCGCGAATCAGGTGCTGACCGGCGCCTTCGCGCCCACGGAGATCCTCGCCGTCACCTTCACGGACAAGGCTGCCGGCGAGATGCGCGCTCGGCTCCAGCGACTCGGCGCCACCGGCGTCCAGGCACGGACGTTCCACTCGGCGGCGCTCGCCCAACTGCGGCACTTCGCCGGCGACCGGCTCGGCCAGGTGCTGCCCTCGAAGGCGATGACGCTCCAGCCGATCCGGCGCTCCCTGCCTCCGCCGTTCAAGTTCCGGCCGCTCGGCGACCTCGCCGGCGAGATCGAGTGGGCGAAGAACCGGCGCCTGACACCCGACACCTACCTGAGGTCGCTCGACGGGCACGAGCCGCCGATCCCGCCGGACATCATGGTCAGCGTCTTCAGCCGCTACGAGCGAGCGAAGGAGTCACAGAACCGCGTCGACTTCGAAGATCTCCTGGAGCTCGCGGTCCGCCTTTACGACGAAGACGCCGAGGCCGCCCGGATCTTCCGCGCCCGCTACCGGGCGTTCACGGTCGACGAGTACCAGGACGTCAACCTCCTCCAGCAGTCGCTCCTCGAGCGCTGGCTGGGCGACCGGAACGACCTCTGCGTCGTCGGCGACGACTACCAGTCGATCTACTCGTTCACGGGCGCGACTGCGAAGCATCTGCTGACCATGAAGGGCCAGGTCTTCCGGCTCGAGGACAACTACAGATCCACGCCGGAGATCCTGGAGCTCGCCAACCGCCTGGTCCCGAAGCTGGGAGGCGCGGAGAAGGTGCTCCGCGCAACTCGTCCGTCAGGCGAGCAGCCGGTGCTGCGGGCCTGCGAGGACTCCGCGGCGGAGGTCGCCTCCATCGTCGGAGACGTCAAGACGTTCCACCGGGAGGGCGTGCCCTACGAGGAGATCGCCGTGCTGTACCGCATCAACTCCCGCTCGGAGGACTTCGAGGAGGCGCTCTCCGAGGCCGGCATCCCCTACCAGGTGCGTGGCGGCGCATTCCTGGCACGGCCCGGCGCGCGCGGAATGATGCGCGCCCTCCGTGGCTCGACCGGCCTGAGCGAGGTCGCTGGGATCGTCCGCCAGGTTGCGGAGGCGCAGGGGCTCACTCCCACTGTCCCGGGGGGCGTCGGCGAGGAGGAGCTGACCCGCCAGGGCGACCTGGCCCGCTTCGTCCGGCTCGCGGAGGAGTTCGACGACGGCACGAACACGGTCGAGGACTTCTTCGCCGATCTCGAGGGTCGCTTCGGCGCGGAGGCGCACGGCCGAGGGGTCAATCTCCTGACCTACCACCGCGCCAAGGGGCTCGAGTTCGACGTCGTCTTCCTGCCGCGGCTCGAAGAGGGCGAGCTGCCGTTCAAGCGCTCGCGCGCCTCGGAGGCCCTGGCCGAGGAGCGGCGGCTCCTCTACGTCGGCATGACGCGGGCCAAGCAGCACCTGGAGATCACGTGGTCGGGGGAGCCGAGCCGCTTTCTCGCCGAGCTCGGCGTCGAGGCCCCGAAGAGAGCCCCGAAGGTCGCGCCCGACGACCCGGTGATGAAGGCGCTGAAGGCATGGCGCCTGGAGCGGTCGAAGAAGGACGAGATCCCCGCCTTCGTGGTCTTCCACGACAAGACGCTCGAGGAGATCGCGCGCCGTCGCCCCAACGACCTGCGCGCGCTCTCGACGGTCTCCGGCGTGGGACCGGCGAAGCTCGAGCGCTATGGCGACGAGGTGATCGTCGTGCTGGAGAAGACTCCTTAGCGGGCGTCTAGCTGCCCCTCGTCGGGTAGACCGGCGGGAACACGAGGTCGCGCCAGGAGCCGGGCACCTTGCCGAGGAGCCCGATCTTGTTCATGAACCCTGCCGTTCGCATCAACCCGCGAGGCCGAGTCGTATAGGTGAGCGATTTCTTCGTGATCCAGGCTTTGAACTGAGCGGCTGTCGTGTCGCTCGTGTCCTCTCGGGCGAGGATCGCGGCAGCGACCTTCGGCCGTTTGTTCAGCAGGTCGGCCGACTGCTTCACGAGCTTGTAGAAGCGATTCGAGAACGCCGTGTATTCGTCGTAGAACTTCTGCGTGACGACGGTGACGAGGAACGTATGGGCGCCGAAGTAGCCGTAGCTCCTTCCGACGATGTGCGCGCCTCGCCCGAGCTCCTGCCACTGGTACGGCGGCGAGGTGAAGTGCGCGTCGATCTGCCCGCTGAGGAGCGCCTGCATGCCGTCCGGATGGTCCATCGAGATGAGCGAAGAGTCCAGGGCTCGCGCGTTGCCGAGCTTCACCTGCGCCATCTTCCGCAGGGCGACCGCCTGAATCGATGTAGCAGTCGGCGTGGCGATTCGCTTCCCGCGCAGGTCCTCGATCGTCCGGATCGAGCGGTCCTTCGCCATCAACCAGAGATCCGACTCGTTGAGCGGGGCGATCACCTTCCAGTTGATGCCTCTCGCCCAGCCGACGAGCATCGGCCCCGTTCCCATTGCCCCGATCTGGATGTCTCCCTTGATCATCCCGTCGGTGATCGGCGTCCCCGAGGCAAGCTGCCTCCAATCCACCTTGAGGCCGGGGTACGCCTTCTCGAGCAGGCGCTGCTGCTTGATGATCAGCAGCGGCGCGTAGCCGATCCCGAACTGGTAGGCGATCGTGATCTTGTCGGGCGCGGCCGCGCGAGGCGCACCCTGAGCGGTGCCGGCGGCACCCGCGACCGTGGCAAGAGCCGTCGCGGCGGTCGCGGCGACCGCCAGGCGTACGAGATTCGTCCTCAGACCCATCGGTTTTCCCCCTTCGTAGTCCGGAATCACGTCGACGTCTTCATTCCCCACCGCACGATCGTGCGGCGCTCGAGCACACCGAACAGCACCTCGAATGCCATGCCCAGGATGGCGATTGTGACAAGTCCGGCAAAAACCTGCGGGATCATCAGGAAGAGCTTCGCGTTGTTGATGTAGGTCCCGAGGCCGCCGTCGGCGCCCGCGACCCCGAAGATCAGCTCCGCGGCGATGATCGTCCGCCAGCCGAAGGCCCACGCCGTCTTCAGGCCGGTGATCGCGTAGGGAAGCGCCGCGGGAGCGAGCACGTCGGTGATCAGGCGGCGGGACGAGAGGCCGATGTTGCGCCCGACGGCCACGATCGTCGGATTGACCGTCTTGAAGCCCGTGCTGAGGTTGATCGCGATCGGCCAGGCGGCGGCGTTCGCGATCACGAACAGCAGCGCGTTCGTGTTGAGGCCGAACCAGAGCAGCGCAAGCGGGAGGACAGCGACACCCGGGAGCGGGTTGAAAATCGCCACCAGCATCCGCAGCAGGTCCTCGCCGATCTGCGAGAGCGCCGCGAAGGCGACAAGCGTGAGCGCTACGAGCGCGCCGATGCCGATCCCGACGGCGAGGATCTTCAGCGTCGTCCAGGTCGTCCTCGCCAGCGTGCCCTCTCTCCAGCCCGTCCAGAACGCGTCGGCGACGTCGCGCGGGCTGGAGAAGAGCAGGTCGTCGACGCCCGAGATGCTCTTGTACGCCTGCCAGATGCCGATGAGCGCGGCCAGCAGCACGAGGTAGCGGAACCACGTCGGCAGCCGCCCCCAGCGGAGCAGCGCGCCGCGCGGGCGGGCTGGAACGGCGGCGCTAGGCGTCGCCATCGTCTTCTCCCTCGATCGCGAGCAGCTCCCGCAGGCGGATTCGCATCTCCGCGTAGCCCGGCGAGTCGGGCGGGCCGACGTCCTCGACGTCGACGATCTCGCGCACCGTGGACGGCGAGCCGTGGAGGACAACGACCCGCTCGCCCAGGATCAGCGCCTCGTCGATCGAGTGCGTGACGAAGAAGAGCGTCGTCTGCGTCCGCTCGAGGATGGCGTTGAGCTCGCGCTGGAGCCGGGCTCGGGTGATCGCGTCGAGGCTGCCGAACGGCTCGTCCATCAGCAGGATCACGGGCTCGAGCGCAAGGGCGCGGGCAATCGCGACCCGCTGCTTCATCCCTCCGGAGAGCTCGTGCGGGTACCGGTCGGCCGCATGGGAGAGGCCTGTGAGCTCGAGGTACTCGCGTGCCCGTGCCGCCCCTTCGCGGCGCCGCCAGCCGTTCACTCGGAGCGGGTACGCGACGTTCTCGAGCACGCTCCGCCAGGGGAAGAGCTGGTCGAACTCCTGGAAGACGACGGCACGGTCCGGCCCGGGCGCGAGCGAGGTCCGGCCCGCCACGGTGATCGCGCCGTCGGTGGGCGCGATAAAGCCGGCGACAGCCTTCAGCAGGGTGGATTTGCCCGACCCGGACTGCCCGATGACGATCAGGCGCTCGCGCGCTTTGACGTCGAACGTCGCCTCCTCGACTGCGAGGTGAAAGCCGCGGTTGCCCCAGTATCCGAGGCGCACGCGGTCGACCGAGAGCACGGAGCCGCCCGCGCCGTTCGCCCGAGTGGCGGTGGCCGCCGGGACCTCGCCTCGGAGCGAAGAGTCCTGGGTCGAGCCGCTCAACGGCAGGTCACGGGTGTCTTTTAACAGAGCCAGGGGCGCCAAGACAGCCTTCGATGCATCGGCTAGGATATCTTCAGGATGGTTGGTCAGATATCCAAACCGGACAAGACCTCCTTGGTCATCGACCGCGAGAAGGTCGCGCGAGCCAGGAGCATCCTCGGCACGACGACCCTCGCCGAGACCGTCGACGCGGCGCTCGAGGACGTCATCAACCACAAGCGGCGGATGGAGCTGCTCGAGCGAATCATGCGCGACGGCGGCATCGGCCCCGGACCCGAGGAGCTCGACAGGCTTCGCAAACCGTAGTGGCGCTCTATCTGGCCGACACGAGCGCCTGGCATCGCAGCCGAGCCAAGGCCCGCTTCTGGGCGAAGCTGATGACAAACGGTGAGCTTGCAGTTTGCGCCCCGGTCGCGCTCGAGCTCGGGTACTCCGCGCGAGGCACGCGAGACCACGCGGCCCTTCAGGGGCTCCTCTCGAGCCTGCCTGAGCTTCCGCTAGACACCGAGGCAAGCAGAGCTGCGTCAGAGATGCAGGCCGCCCTCGCCGCCCGCGCCCAGCATCGGGGCCCGCGGCCGATGGATCTCCTCATCGCGGCGATCGCGCAGGTCCACGAGGCGATCCTCCTCCACTACGACCGCCATTTCGATGCAATTGCGCGCGTCACGGGCCAGCCCACGGAGTGGCTCGCCCGCCGGGGCAGCCTCGAGTGAACGTCAGGCTTTCCGCGCGCCGCGGTAGCCAAACCTTCCTAGGCGAACGAGTCCGCGCGCTCTGCGCGGATAGCTCGCATCAAGTCCGCCTTTTTCCTCGTGCGAACGAGATCGATTGGTCGTCGGTCGCCGAGGAGCGGGTTCATGCCGTCGAGCCAGGCTCTGGCGGCGTCTGGCTCGTAGGTACGGAGGAGTTCCGACCAGATGAGCTGAAGAAGCTCGGCGTCGAAGCTGGGGCGATTCTCAGGGCCGATGATTCATCCTAGGTCGTCATTCCCGTGGGCGGAGCGGGCGGACGCTTGAAGAGGCGGCCACGCCCAACAGGCCGAACGCCAGTGACGCCCGCTCCGGCTTCTCGGAAGAGGCAAAGGGTTTTCCCACGACGCCTAGCGGCGCTCGGGGCGATCAGACCGACCCACCCTTCCGACCACAGCTGCTCGCCCACCGCCTGATACGCGGGCCAACCGGCCCGGCCCGGATGTGGGATCGCTAGGCCCACACGAGTCAGCCGCGGCAAGGTGGAGAGGTCGGCGACCCGAACCTCGACCTCCCACTGCCAGAGACGCCGAGGCATCTGCTCATCGGGCGGGACACCCAATTCTGCGAGATGCCGGTACCACTCGGCCCAAGCCGTAGGCTCAGAATCGGCGAGATAGAGAGCATCGACCACCTCGCCGCGCTGCCAGCGACTGTCAGGTGGAGGATCGCGGTCGGGCCAGGCCGGCCCGCGGCCGGGGCCGTGTCTCACCCAGCGACCGCGAACGGTCCTGGGGTCGACGTCGAGCGCCAATGCCTAGACGGCTCCCGGGTCCTCGAGCTCGTTGATGAGCGCCGCAACCCGCCGGTAGTCGCCACGACGGATCAGGTCGACCGGCTTCTCGTCGTCCAGCGCCTCGATCGGCTTCGACATCCAGACGGGGATGTACTCCGGGCGCACGACCCGCTCGAGCCGTTCAACGATGGAGGCGAGCTCGGCGACCCGATCAGCGCGAGTGCCGCTTGGCTCACTCGCCCGCCGGAGCCATCCGCGCACCGTGCTCGGCGCTGCACCGGTCGCGTGCGCGATGACGCGATCGCTCAGGTTCCCGCGGCGGTGAATTCGGACTGCCTCGTCGGCAAATGCGGTGCTCATGTCCGCAGAGTAGCGGAAACATCGTCGTGATTACGTCACTGTTTCAGCGCGTTATCGTATTGGGATGGCGCGCATGATCCCAGAATCGCTCACTCCGGACACCGAGAGCACGGCCGAGCGGCGGGTTTTCGAGCGGCTTCGGGACGAGACCAGCGAAGACATCGTCGCGTTCCATAGCGTCGCCTGGCTGGTTCCATCCAGGGGCCGGCCGCGGCAGGGAGAGGCCGACTTCGTCGTCGCCCACCCCGAGCACGGCGTCCTCGCGCTCGAGGTCAAGGGCGGCGCGATCCGGTTCGACGCCGAGCAGGGCAAATGGTTCAGCTCCGGCCGCCAGGGCGAGGTAAAGATCAAGGATCCGGTGCGTCAGGCCGCGAACGCCTCCCATCGACTGCGTGACCTCGTCGCGCGCTCAGCCCGAGGAGCCGAGGAGGGAATCGCCTTCGGCTCCGCTTTGTGCTTTCCGGACACTCGCGTCGACGCCCACTCCCTCCGCGCAGACCTCCCTCGCGAAATCGTCATCGATCATCGCGAGCTCGGGAAGCTCGGGCCGAAGATCGAGGCGATCTTTCGCTACTGGCACGACGCCGACCGAGACAGGCCCCTGGCAGCAGACGGCGTCGAGCGGCTCGAGCGGCTCCTGGCCAAGTCCTTCGTCCTGCGCGCGCCGCTCGCCTACGAG
>JACDAN010000147.1 GCA_013695385.1 Actinomycetota bacterium
GCTCCTGAAGGAGGCGCCCGTCTCGCGGCCGGTCCGTCGGCTCGACGAGGTCAAGGCGGCGAAGCGGGCGATCGTCAAGTACGGCTTCGACGAGCATCCCGATCTCTCCGGCGACGTGGGGGAGGCCCGGCAGCTCGAGGCGCAAAAGGGCGCGTGAGTCGCTCATGAGCGACAGGGACGTCGAGCTCGCGGTCGACGAGCTGGCGGAGGCCCATAGTGGGGAAGCCTTCGCCGAGGCCGTCCGGCGCTACTCCGCGACACTCGGGGAGGACGACCGCGAGGAGCTGAAGGCCGTCCTGCTCGAGCGCGCCCGGCTGCTCGAGGACGCGGTGGACGAGCGGTTCCGTGCACGCGGGTGGATGCGCCGCACGTTCAACCTCTTGGAGGAGATCGGACGCGAAGATCGTTCACCACGCGGTAACCGGCGCAATCGCTAACGTTGCCGGATGGAGCGCCTGGCCCAGTACGTCGTGCATCACCGCCGGCTCGTGATCGGGGTCTGGATCCTGCTCACGGCCTTTGGCGCCTTCTCGGCCGGCCAGCTCGCCGACCGCTGGCTCGAGGACTTCTCGATCCCGGGTGCCTCGGGCTACGACGCAAACCAGCGCGCGCACGAAGCGCTCGGCAACGGCGAGCTCTTCCCGTTCGTGGTCGTCCTCCGCGCCGACGAGGACGTGACCAAGGTGCCGGGCGTCGAGGAGGCGATCGAGAAGACGGCCGCCGCGAATCCGGGCTCCCGTGTCAGCTCCTTCTTCAACACAGGTGATGAGGTGTACGTCTCGGACGACCGCAAGGTCACGTTCGCGAACATCTACGCAGCCGGGCAGATCACCATCGATCCCGTGGATCTCGACCCGACGAAGGAAGCCCTCGCCGCCGCCGTGCCGGAGGGTGTCGACGGCTACGTCAGCGGCATCGACGGGCTCTACGCCGAGTCGAGCGAGACGGCGGAGGGCGCCGAGCCCGTGAGCGTGCTCGTCGAGGCGACGATCGGCGGTCTCGGCGCGCTCGTGATCCTCCTCTTCACGTTCGGCACGCTGCCGGCAATCGCGATGCCGCTGCTGATCGCGATCGCGTCGATCCTGAACACGTTCTCGCTGATCTGGCTGCTGACGTACGTCACCGACGTCTCGATCGTCGTCCAGTTCCTCGTCGCGCTGGTCGGGCTCGGGGTCGCGATCGACTACGCGTTGCTGATGATCTTCCGCTTCCGCGACGAGCTACGCCATGGTGCCGATCGCGATGCGGCGATCGTCCAGACGATGCGACACGCCGGCCGCTCGGTGATCGTCTCGGGGTCGACGGTCGCCGTCGGGCTGCTCAGCATGATCATCGTGCCGGTGCCCTTCGTCCGCTCGATCGGGATCGGCGGGATGCTGATCCCGGCCGTCTCGGTCCTGACTGCGATCACGCTCCTGCCGGCGCTGCTCTACACGCTCGGCCCGCGCATCAACAGCGTTCGCGTCCTGCCCAAGCGCCTCGTTGAGGGCAGCGACGACCCGGACAAGGGCTTCTGGAACCGGTGGGCGCACCTCGTCGTGCGCCGGCCGCTCCCAATCGCAGCTGCCGGCGTGGCCATCGTCGCGGCGCTGCTGTATTACGGCGTCCAGCTGAACCCGGGCGACGTCCAGGCGAAGGACTTGCCCGGTGGCGGGCCGGCGCACCAGGGGGCGCAGGTGCTGACGGACGCGGGCATCACCGCGGGCGTGCACAAGCCGTTCCAGATCGTGGTCGAGGGCGACGCCACGACCGAGCAGCTCGAGCAGGTTGCCGCCCGGCTCGACGAGACCGAAGGGATCGCCGGTGCAGCGGCCCCCCCGCAGGCCCGCACGGACGGCCTAGCGCTGGTCGAGGCGTTCTCGACCACCGACGGCTCGAGCAGGGACACCCGGCCGACGGTCACCCGGCTGAAAGAGGACGTTCTGCCCGCAGCCGAGAGCGACCTGGGCGGGGCGCAATTGACGCTCGGCGGGCTCCCGACCGAGGAGCGCGACGTCGTCGACGCCGTCTACGGCAACATCCCGTACGTGCTCCTCTTCGTCGTCCTGCTCACCTACGTGCTGCTGGTGCGTGCGTTCAAGTCCGTGCTCCTGCCGCTCAAAGCCGTGCTCCTGAACCTCGTGTCGCTCGGTGCTGCCTTCGGGATCATCGTCTTCATCTTCCAGAAGGGGCACGGCGCGGAGGAGATCTGGAACGTGCCCGCCACCGACTCGATCATCTCCTGGATCCCGCTGATGATCTTCGCGTTCCTGTACGGGCTCTCGATGGACTACGAAGTCTTCATGCTCACCCGCATGCGCGAGGCCTACGAC
>JACDAN010000148.1 GCA_013695385.1 Actinomycetota bacterium
GTCGTACCGCTCTACACCGCTCGGTCAGCTCGTCGGTCGTTACCTGCGCTGGTTCCGTAACGAATACGGCGCCACCGAGTCGACGCTTCGCGACTACGAGGCCGTCCTCGCCCGGATGAGCCTCACCCTTGCCGACAAGGAACCCATCGACGTCTCCGTCGACGACCTCCGGGATGTCATCGATCTCTGGGGCGAACGATCGCCACGGACGCGCCAAAAGGTCACGTCCGTGGTCCGTGCCTTCTGGAGTTGGGCCGAAGAACAGGGCCATATCGCAATCTCACCGGCGGCTCGGATCAGGCGCCCGCGGGCTGAGAAGCGCGTCGCTCCGCTCCTACCGGCTGATGCACGCCCACGGCTACTGACGATCGCCAAGCACCCACGCGATCGCCTGGCGCTGTTCTGCTTGCTCGTGCTCGGCGTTCGAAGAGGCGAGCTCGCCGGTATCCAGATCCGCGACTTCGACGCCCTTCGCTGCTCGCTCCGCGTGTACGGCAAGGGCCGCAAGGAACGAGTGCTTCCGCTTCGGGGTCCAGTCCTCGCCGAGCTCCGGCTGTTCCTGAGCACCGACCTCCCCCACGTCGGCCGGCCACCTGAGCCCGACGACTACCTCCTCTACCCGACTAAGAAGGTCTACGACGGACGCGGGCCCGAAGGCCAGCAGAAGCTCGGCGTCCGCGCCTACCCAAAGAAACGCCCGAGCCCGCAGGCCGTCCATCGCTGGTGGTATCGACAGCTTCAAGCGGCAGGCCTCGTCGGCCGCGGGATCACTCATGGCCTCAACATGCACCTCGCCCGGCACACCTTCGCCACCGAGCTCCGGCGGGTCGCCGGGATCGACGCCGCATCGCAGGCGCTCGGCCATGCGGATCTGAACACAACGCTCGGTATCTACGGCCACCGCGACGAGACCGACCTCGAGGTCGCGATGGAGGCCTACGCGCGTTGGCTGGAACAGCAACGGGAGGACGAAATCGTTCCCCCCGAAGCTGACCGCTGAATCGGCTCGGTTGAGCCGGAAAGTGGAGGCGGCGGGAATCGAACCCGCGTCCGCGGACGCACCGGTCAGAGCGTCTACAAGCATAGGCTGCCATTGCGTTTCGCCCGCCGACCGGTAGGCAGCCGACCAACCGCCGGGCTAGTCATCCTTTGGCGTCGCGCTCCGGGCGATGACATTCCCTCGGCGCCAAGCCCGTTTTCTGACGCCGCTTGACCGAGCCACGGGCCGAGCTCGGAGCGACGCGCTCAGCTACTGATTAGGCAGCTTGAGCGAGTGCGTGATTGTTATCCGCACTTGCGTGTTCTTCCCGGTTGTTTTACGAGGCCGACCGGGGACCTCGGCTTGCAGCTCTGCCGGAGCAACGACCACGTCGAAACCTGATCGCCCCCGTATGTGTTCACCAATGGTAGCCGTCGTCGGGCGAACGGGTCTTAACGCGACCGCTCCTTGAGTGCCCGCTCGATCTGGCGGTCGGCGTCCCGTTTCGAGATGTCGCGGCGCTTGTCGCGGACATCTTTCCCCTTGGCGACCGCGATCTCGACCTTGGCCCGGCCGTTCTTGAAGTACAGGCGGGTGGGAACGAGCGTGAAGCCTCGCTCCTGGACCTTGCCGATCAGCGAGGAGAGCTCCCGGCGGTGGACGAGGAGCTTCCGGTCGCGGTCCGGGTCGTGGTTGTGGTCGCCGGCCTGCTCGTACGGGGCGATGTGCGAGCCGATCAGCCACAGCTCTCCGTCGCGGATGTCGGCGTAGGCCCGGCGAAGCTCGGCCCGGCCCTCCCGAAGCGACTTGACTTCGGAGCCGCCGAGGACCAGCCCGGCTTCGAGGCGCTCGAGCAGGTGAAACTCGTGTCGCGCCTTCCGGTTTTCTGCGATCAGCTTCTCGCCGGAGGCCATGCCCCCATTGTGGCGACTACTTCTTCTCTTCTCTCCCGATGCGCATCGCGCCCCGGTCACGTCGTCCCGGAACCTCGGCGCCACGAAGGAGCAGCTCGAAGACGTGTTTCGGCGCTCTCTCGGGGCCGAGCGAACGGTCTGGCTGCCGCATGGCCTCATCGACGACAGGACGGGCGGTCACATGGACAACGTCGCCGCCTTCGTCGGACCCGGGCGGGTGCTGTGCCAGGCCGTGGGCGACGACGACCCGAACTCCGGCCGGCTCGCCCAGAACAGAACGGCTCTCGTCGCCGCGGGCCTCGAGGTGATCGACTTCGACGTGCCCCCCTCGCCGATTCGCTACCTCAACTTCTACATCGGAAACGGCTGCGTGATCGTGCCGGTCGCCGGAAGCTCGAACGACCGCCGCGCGCTCGCGCTCCTACGCGAGGCCTTTCCCGACCGGGAGGTCGTCGGCGTGCCCGGCCATGCCCTTGCCAACGGGGGCGGCGGCGTCCACTGCATCACGCAGCAAATACCTCTTGCGCGGGCCTACTAGGCGGCCAGAGACAGACCGACCTTCCCCTGCTGGCGATCGATGTCCTCGACGCGGATCTCGATCGTGTCGCCAAGCCGAAAGGTGCGGCCTCCACGACGGCCGACGAGAGCGGTCCCGAGCTCGTTCAGCTCGTAGTAGTCGCCCGGCAGCCGCCGGGCGGGGAGAAGGCCTTCGAAGACCTCGCCGAAGCGCGCAAAGAGCCCGGAAGGAATCACTCCGGTGACCTCGCCTTCGAAGATCGCGTCCCAGCCTCGTTCGAACAGGACAGTCCCGAGGAGCCAGGCAAGGCAGAGGTCGTCGGCCCGGTACTCGATGTTCGCCGCCGCCCGCTCGGTCACCGACAGATGCTCGGCGAGCTCCCCGATCTCCTCGGGACCCGGGTCGTCGCTCACGCCGAGCTCGCGGAGCAGCGCACGGTGGCAGACGAGATCGGGATAGCGCCGGATCGGCGAGGTGAAGTGGCAGTAGGCGGCGCTGGCGAGACCGGAGTGGCCGAGGTTGCGCGGGTCGTAGCGCGCCTGCTTCAGTGACCGGAGCACCAGGGCCGGAAAGGCGTCCCTGCCCCGCCCGGACTCCTCCACGTAGGCGGTCACGCGGTCGCTGACCTGTGCCGCGAGCCCCGCCGCGATCCCTGGAGTCAGCTGCTCCTCGGCGGGGGCCGGCGGAGTCGGCACGTCCAGGTCGGCGAGCTTCGCGAGCAGATGACCGATCGCCTGGGGATCCGGGCGCTCGTGGATCCGGTAGAGCGCCTCGCGGCGCCGTCCTGCGAGCAGCGCGCCGACGGCCTCGTTCGCAAGAATCATCAGTTCCTCTACGAGCATGTGCGCATGGGGCTCCGACTCGAGCCAGGCGCGCTCGACACCGCCGTTCCCGTCGAACGAGAAGTTGACCTCATCGGTGGTGATGCGGAGCGCGCCGCGCGCAAACCTGCGGCGCCGCAGTTCCACAGCTAGTCGTTCGGCGAGCTTCAGGGCCTCCGTGACGTCGGGATCCGCGCTCTCCGAGCCGTTGAGGATCCGTTCGGTCCCCCCGTAGGTGAGCCGCTCCCGGCTCCGGATCACGGAGCGGTAGAAGGACGCCTCTCCAGCGGCGAGATTGCCGTCGAAGGGCACTTCGACGGTGACGCAGAGCCGGTCCAGTCGCGGTCGGAGGCTGCAGAGGTCCTCCGAGAGCTCGGGTGGGAGCATCGGGGCGACCCGGCCGGGAACGTAGACGGAGAATCCGCGCTCCGAGGCACCCTGATCGAGCGGCGAGCCGGCAGGGACGAAGTGCGAGACGTCGGCGATGTGAACCCACGCCCGCAGCCCGTCGCCCTCCACCCCGATCGAGATCGCATCGTCGAAGTCCTTTGCGGTGTCGGGGTCGATCGTGAACGACAGTTGGTCGCGGAGATCGACTCGCCCGTCGAGGGTCGGCTCCGGCGGCTCGTAGGGCTCGTCGGCGCCTCGCATCCCCTCGTGCTCCAGAAGCCCATCGAGGACGCTCTCGATCGACGAGGCGGGGCCTAGGGGGCGCTCGAGTCGCGCCCGGCCACGGCCCGTGGTCACCACAGCGAGCTGGCCGGGCCCCACATCGGCAAGGCCCTTGCGATCGAGGACGATGGGGACGCCCGGCGTGAAGAAGGGCTCCCCGACCACGAGCTTGCCGCGTCGAGCGACCTCGACGACGACGCGATCAGGCAATCAGACGCGCAGGAATCGCCGGAGCGTCAACCCCGAGCCGGCGGCGCCGAGAACGAGCCCTACGCCCATCAGGATCAGGGCGATCAACCAGAACCCCAACGCGCCGACACCCGGGTCGCTCGCGAGCCGCGGCAGGATCGACGGCAGCGCCACCTCCTTGCTCACGAAGAGCAGGATGACCGCGAGCACCGAGCCGGTCAGACCGCAAAGCAACCCTTCGAGCATGAACGGGCCGCGCACGAACCAGTTCGTCGCCCCTACGAGCTTCATCACCTCGATCTCTCTCCGCCGGGCGAAGATCGAGAGGCGGATGGTGTTGGCGATCAGGATCGCTGCCGCCGACACCAGCACCAGCACGGCGATCCCAAAGATCGCATTGATGATGTTGGCGACCTTGAGGATGCGCCTCGCCTTCTCTTTTCCGTAGGTGACGTTGTGAACGCCGGCGGGATACCGCTCGGTCTTCGCCCCGAGGCGATTTGCGATCTGCTCGACATCCTCGGCCCGCTTCGGATAGACGGTCCAGGCCGGCCCGAGGGGGTTGTAGGGAAGCTTGGCGCTGAAGAGATCGGGGCGATCCTTCTGCATCCGCTCGAGGCCTTCTTTGGCCGAGACGAACTCGATGCGGTTCTGGTTGACGAGCGAATCCCGTTCGAGCACGACCCGCACGGCGTCCACCTGCTTCGGTGTCGCATCGCGGTCGTGGAAGACCTTCACCACCAGGCCCGACTTGACGTCATCGCTCCAGGAGCGCGCATAGGTTGCGAAGGCGATGACGAGGCCGAGCAGGAACATCCCGATCAGCACGGTCATGGTCGCGGCGACCGTCGTCGAGAGGTTGGCGCTGATCGAGCGAACGGCCTCGCTGAGCATCAGCCTCAGCCTCATTCCGTCGTGTATCCCCCACGCCGCTCGTCGCGGGCAATGCGCCCGTCTTCGAGCGCGATCACCCGGCGCCGCATCTTGTCGACCATCTCCCGGTCGTGCGTCGCCATCAGGACGGTGGTGCCGGAGCGGTTGATTCGGTAGAGCAGCTGCATGATGCCGACGGAGGTGTCCGGATCCAGGTTTCCCGTGGGCTCGTCGCAGACGAGCAACGGCGGGTGGTTCACGAAGGCGCGCGCAATGGAGACACGCTGCTGCTCCCCGCCGGAGAGCTCGTCCGGGTAGGAGTCGGTCTTGTGCGTCAGGCCGACGAGACCGAGGACCTCCGGCACCTTGCGGCGAATCGCATTCCGGCCCTCACCCTGGACCTTGAGCGCGTACGCGACGTTCTCACCGGCGTTGCGGTTCGGGAGCAGCTTGAAGTCCTGAAAGACGCAGCCGATGTTCCGCCGGAGCTGCGGAACCTTCGACCGGCGCAGGCGCCCGAGGTCGCGGCCGCCGACGAAGATGCGCCCCGACGTCGGCTCGATCTCCTTCAACAGCAGGCGGATGAGCGTCGACTTCCCCGATCCCGACGGCCCCACGAGGAAGACGAACTCCCCCTTCTCGATCACGAACGATGCTGTCTCGAGCGCGACGACATCGGGGTCGTAGACCTTCTCGACGCCGTCGAAGACGATCATCGCCCGCGCTGCGGCGGCGGCCGACTCTGACTGCGGCGCAGCTTGCTCCGCCAGGTCTACGGGCGAGTCTGTCACGAGGGTGTTTTCCTGCACGGCGGTCATCGCAAGTACGCGCTTCGGCGGCGCGCCGGTAGGTACTGGACGACGCACGAGTGTAGCGAAAACCCCTGCTAGACCCACCTGCGGCCCTACAGCACGCGCCCGGCGGCCTTCGCGAGCAGGTACTCGCGGATGAAGTCGTCGAGATCACCGTCGAGGACGGCGTCCGTGTTCCCCGTCTCGTGGTCGGTCCGGTGGTCTTTCACCATCTGGTAGGGATGGAGGACGTAGCTGCGGATCTGACTCCCGAAGCCCGTGTTCTGCGCCGCCCCACGCTCGCGCGCCATCTCGGCCTCCCGCGCCTCCTCGGCGAGCTCCGCGAGCCTCGAGCGGAGGAGCCTCATCGCCGTCTGCTTGTTCGAGGCCTGGGAACGCTCGTTCTGGCACTGGACGGCGATGCCCGTGGGGAGATGAGTGATGCGCACCGCCGAGTCGGTCTTGTTCACGTGCTGTCCGCCGGCGCCACTCGCGCGGTAGGTGTCGATGCGCAGGTCGCCCTCGTCGACCTCGACCTCGTCCTCCTCGTCGACGAGGGGGGCGACGATCACCTGCGCGAAGGAGGTCTGCCGTCGATGGGCCGAGTCGAACGGGGAGAGTCGGACGAGCCGGTGGACGCCGCGCTCGGCCTTGAGAGTCCCGTAGGCGTTCTCACCGGAGACGGTGATGGCGGCGGACTTGAGGCCGGCCTCCTCCCCCGGGCTCGCCTCCACGAGCTCGGCTGAGTAGCCCCGCCGCTCGGCCCAGCGGAGGTACATGCGGACGACCACCTCGGTCCAGTCCTGCGCGTCCGTCCCGCCCTCCCCGGAGTGGATCGTGACGAGCGCGTCGCCCGCGTCGTACTCGCCGGAGAAGAGAGCGTCCTCCCGCAGTCGATCGAGGTCCCGCTCGATCGGCAGAAGATGCTCGTCCAGCTCAGCCGCGAGCTCGCCGTCGAGGGAGAGGAGATCCCGGGCATCCTCGTAGTCGCGAAGGAGCCCCTGGTAGCGCTCGAGGCGCTTCGTCAGGCGCGCGTGTTCCGAGGAAACGCCGGCGGCGCGCCGCTGATCGTCCCAGAAGCCCGGCTCGCCCATGGCGTCCTCGAGCTCCGAGAGGCGACCCGAGACCGTCTTGGGGTCAAAGGTACTCACGGACCCAGGCAAGCTGGATCCCGATCTGCTCCAAGCGGTCTTCGACGGTTTGGGTCGTTTCAGCCATGGAAGGGGATGCTACCCCCCGTTCGCGGAGAGTCTCTCGACGCGGAACCGGCTTGGCCGGTTCCGCCGATCATCTACCCGGGTTCAAC
>JACDAN010000155.1 GCA_013695385.1 Actinomycetota bacterium
GGTCGTTCGGCTCCATTCCGGGGAACGCCTCGACACCGATCGGCAACCGATCGCCCGCCCTGAAGACCTGTCCCTCGACCGGGTTCGGGTCGCCCTCGTCCGGCGGCGGCACGTAGAGCGGCGTGCCGAGCCGCTCCGCCAGGCTGCGGGCGTCGCGCACGTGCCACGGGCAGGTCAGCACGATCGCCGTCTCGCGCTCGGCCGCGAGCTCGTTGATCTCGCTCGGCGGGGCCAGCGGGTCGAACAGCAGCAGACGCTCGCCGTCGTCGATCGCGTAGGACGAGACCACCTCGTCCCACTCTTCTCCCGGCTTCCAGTCCGGATGCCGTGCCTCCCAATGCCACAGGCCCGTCTGCAACTCCCGCACGGCGGCATGCTAGACGCATGGACGAAGTCGACGCGCTGCTCGAACGGCTCGAGGCACCGTTCCGGGGATCGACGGATCAGCTTCGAGGTGAGCCGGCGCAGTCTGCGGCGGTGACCATTCCCGACACGGGCTCATTCGAGTGGGTCTCTCATAGTTTTGGTTGACGCGACCATAACCCGCTGCTATGGTAAGAGTCGTTACGACTTAAACGAACGAAGGTGCCTGAGTCCTACGACCCTCGCGGCTCCCGGCTTTCGCAACAGCCGACACCGCACACAGGGCCAATGCTTCGGTACCGAAAGGAGACAACCATGCTTTTCACCCAGCTTCCGTTCGACAATCTCCAGTACATGGACCGCGGCGACCGCGTCCGCCGGTCGCGCACCCGCCCGAACGCCCGCCGCGTACGCCGCGGTGGGTCCGGCGGCGCCAACAGACGAGAGGTGACCGCATGAGAGCAGTAGTTCACGACAGGTACGGGCACCCGGAGGTTCTGCGACTCGAAGAGGCCGAGCGGCCCGTACCCGCGGATGACCAAGTCCTCGTCAGGGTCCACGCCACGACGGTCAACAGGACGGATTGCGCGATTCGCGCCGCCAAGCCGTTCATGTGGCGCTTCTTCGGCGGTCTCCTCCGGCCGAAGAGATAGATCCTCGGCATGGAGCTGGCCGGAGAGGTCGACGAAGTCGGCTCAGCCGTCACCGAGTTCGAGGTCGGTGACCACGTCTTCGGCATCCAGGGGTACAACCAGCCCTGCGGCGCACACGCCGAGTTCATCTGCATGCGGGAACGTGCTCCCCTCGCGCACAAGCCGGCTGGTATGACGTTCGAGGAGGCTGCGGCGGTCTGCGACGGAGCGATCAGTGCACTGGGGGAGCTGAGACATCTCCGCAAAGGGCAGCGCATCCTCATCTACGGCGCATCCGGATCCCTCGGTACGGCTGGGGTGCAGCTGGCCAGGTACTTCGATGCCCACGTCACCGCGGTTTGCAACACGAAGAACGTCGAGCTCGTGAGATCGCTCGGAGCCGACGAGGCGATCGACTACCTGCACGAAGACTTCACCAAGAACGGCGAGACGTACGACGTCATCCTCGACGCGGTCGGCAAGCACTCGTTCAGACGCTGTAGGGGCTCGCTGAAGTCGGGCGGGATCTACGTCGCGACCGACCTCGGGTTCCTGTGGCACGTCCCGATCCTGGCCTTGATGACCCGGCGGATCGGCGACAAGAAGGTGACGTTCTCGATCACGAAGAACACGAAGCAGGACGTCCTCTTCCTCAAGGAGCTGATCGAGGCGGGACGCTACCGCGCGGTGATCGATCGGCGCTACCCCTTGGAGCAGGTGGTCGAGGCGACCCGGTACGTCGAGACGGGGCAGAAGACGGGAAACGTCGTCCTGACCGTCAGTCACGACGGCGGAGCCTGAGCCGGCCGTCGAAGTCGCCGCGGAGCGCGAGCCCCCTTCGAGCGACATTTCCGTCACTCGCGCACGCGGCTGTGTTGACCTGCAAAGTCGAAGCAATGCGATCCCAGCCGTGATCCGTTAGCGTCTGGGCGGCGGATCCCAAGTGGGCGCGCATCTGGTTCGCTGCGACGGCAGCATGCGTCATTGTCGGCGTGATCATCGGGTTGGTGCTGTCCTGGCAGAACCACGCCTTTACGGTGATTGAGACCGGCGAGCCGGTCTACAGATTCGGTGACGGTCCGCTCGGTCGAGCCCTGAACAATTTCGCGTTCTTCACCACCCAGTCGAATCTGATCGTGGGCGGCACGTGCCTGGCGATCAACCCGAACAGATCCTCGATCGTGTTCCGGGTGTTCCGGCTGACCGGGCTGGTCGCGATCGCGGTCACGGGCATCGTCTTCCACGTCTCGCTCAGCGGCTTGCTGGAGCTGGACTCCTGGGCACTGGCCTCGGACAGGCTGCTGCACGCCGTGGTGCCGGTGATGGCGATCGTCGGGTGGCTGGCGTTCGGGCCGCGTGGGCTCACCTCGGGCCGGATCGCGAAGCTGACCGTCATCTATCCGCTCGCCTACATGGCCTTCACCATGATTCGCGGCCCACTCGCCTCGGACTGGTATCCGTATCCGTTCGCGGACGTGAAAGCGTTGGGCTACACGAAGGTGATCATCAACGGCCTCTGGATCGGGCTGCTGTTCGTCGCGATCGCCGCCGCTGCCACGGCTCTGGATAAATGCTTGAACCGACGACCCGAACCTCTCGCGACAACTCCGCAGCTTCCTCGAAGTCCATAGGACGTAGCTCGTCTCGCTGCGACACCGCTCGGGAAACTCCTGAACACTCGGGCAATCGACGTTCATCTCACCCCGCCTTGGGCTTGACAGCCGCACGCCAGCCTGCGGCAGTGTTCGGGAATGTCACCTCATGGGGCGTTGCCGACCTACGAAGGAAAGACGAGCGTCGCATTTCGCGCCAGCGCGGCAGTGACCGCAGCCGAATCTGAACTCACCCAAAAAGCATCTCGATGTTGAGAAACGACGCCTCGGGTGATGGTCGATTAAGGAGAGCGAGTAGCGCGCGCGGGCGGGCGGGCGTGTGCGATGGTACGCGGATGTCGGCTCGACCGGTGAAGCTCCTGGGCGAGCTCGCGCTGCGGGTCAACGACCTCGGGACGATGCTGGCGTTCTACCGGGACGTCGTTGGGCTCGAGGTCTGGCGCGAGTATCCGGACTGCGTGTTCCTCAGGATCGCTGACGGCGTCGAGGGGCATCCACAGGCACTTGTTCTCTTCGACCGTGCTGTCGAGGTCGGCGCGGAGCGGTCGACCATCGACCACTTCGCCTTCGTGATCGGCCTCGAGGACTACGACGAGCGGCGGCGCGAGCTGGAGCGGCTTGGGCTGCAGGTGCAGCCGAAGGAGTTTCCTCTCTTCCATTGGCGCTCGCTGTTCGTCTCCGATCCGGAAGGGAACACGGTGGAGTTCGTCTGCTACGACCCGAGCGTGTAGGTCAAAGGTCTCAGGCCGTTCGCCGTTCACAGCGGTGCGGGGCGCTGAGGGGGCGAGTGCCCCCGACCGGCGTTCGGATTTGCGCCGGTCTGGTTCGAACCAGTGACCTGCTCTGGCGAGGCAAGCGAGGTTCGCTGGCGGTGCGCTACACCGCTCTTGCGCGCGCGAGTTCGTCGACCGCACCGAGGACGATCTTCACCTCTTGTAGTAGTGCGGCGAAAAGATGCAGAAACCACTCGACGCCCTTGCTCGTCAGGTCGAGCAAAGCCCACTCTCGAACGCCGAGTGAAGAGGCCGCGCTACGCCCGGCCAAAGTAAGAACGCGCGCCGTTCCGCTGCCGGCCCGCGCTCGATCCTGGCCGCCCCAGGGTACTGGCTCGTTAGGACGAACCAGACGATGTTCGAAACGCCTCGAACCTATGAACTTCAAGGATCTCGGGGGGAGTGCTTTGCACGTCGATTCCGTTCTCCTCGAGCATCGGCATCAGGACAGCGCCAAACGCCTCCAGCTTCTCGCGTGACTCCCAAATCTCGCTGACGCGAAGCGTGTCACCCGAGCCGAAACACACGTGAGCCTCGACGCCGTCGGCCGGCCATTGGTTGGTCGACTCCAACTTCTTTCGAACCGCTTCATATTGCTCGACAGTCACCGAGCTAGGCAGACGGACGAGAATAGACATTCAAGAGTCCTTTCCGTAGGGATGGCTCGCTGACGGTACAACTTTCCCCCGGCCCCCGCCAGTTCCCGGTAAAAGAGGCCCAGTCCGTCGAGCAGACTGATCCCAACCTTGGACGACCGCAGTCTTCAGGGAACATTCCTGAACACTGGCCCAGGCGGGCGTGATCTGCTCAGAACCTCTGATCGCATGATCCGGAGGCCGCGGGTTCGTCCTGCCCCGCTGCGCGGGGCGAGAACCGTGCGGTGGCCACGCGATCGAGGGCCAGCCCTCGGTGCCGGCGTAACCGCTTCGAAGGTGAAGTAACTCGAATCCGATAGGAGGCACCTTCTAGGCCGTGCACCTCGCCTCCGCCGAAGGGCGAAGGCGAGGTGCTGATTCAAACGGGTGCTGCGAGGCCCGACGCCTCTAGCTAACCCGCCAGACCTCGGTGTTCCACGTGGTGCTCTGATTGGTCGGATTCCTGACCGGGCCTTTCACCTTGTTGCTGTTGAGGACCCAGGTGGGTCGGGCGAAGAGCGGAATGGAGAACACGTCCTCCGCCATGATCTTCTCGGCGGCGTGCAGCAACTCGGCGCGATCCGCCGCATCGGGGGTGAACTGCGCCTTCTGCAACAGCTTCGACACCTTCTGGTTGCAGGCGTTGCCGTAGTTCTGGTCGCCTCCGCAGCCGCCGATGCTGAAGAACGTGGCCGAGCTCGAGGGACTGCCGAGGAAGGTGAAGAGGACGGCCTGCCAGTCCGAGCCCGTCAGGACGCCGCCACCGAAGAGCACGGCCGGGGAGATGAAGCGCGGCGTGAACAGGATGCCGACGCTCTTCAGCTGCCTCTGGATGATCTCGAAGGTCAAGGCGCGGAGCGGGTTGCCCGACGTCGTCGTGAAGGCGATTTCGAGACTGCCCACACCCGGACAGCTGAAGATCTTCGAGTTCGAAGCGCTCGGCGTGTCCGGACCGCCGGTGCACCCGTTCTTCTTCAAGAGCGCAATGACATTCCGTTGCGAGAACTTCCACTTGGCGAACGCGGGGACGTAGTCCTTCTCGAACGGCTTGAAGATATGGCTCTGAAGCACCGGCAGTAGCTTGGGGTCCCTGACCAAGCCCGTCTTCACGTAGAGCACCTCGCGGATCTGCGCCCGGTTGATGCCCTGGATGATCGCCTGCCGGACGAACTTCTTCTTGAGCGCCGGATGAGCCTTCTCGCCCTGCTGGAAGTCGAGGTGCTCCCACTGGTAGCCCTGTCCGGCCTGCACCTTGAACTTCGAGTCATTGTAGAAGTCGACGATCTGGATCTGCGCCTGCGGCTCCATCACGTCTGCCTCACCGCTTCTGAGCGCCTGGAACTCCGAAGCGCCCGCGATGTAGCGGAAGACGATCCGGTCGAGCTTGGCCGCTGGGCCTGCCTTGAAGGCCGCGTTCTTCACGATCGTGAGCTGCGTACCCTTCTGCCAGCTCTGGAACTTGAAGGGACCGCTCGCGATGTCGATCGAGTCCTGCCAGAGATTGTTGAAGTTCTGGCCGGCGACCTTGTGCGCGGGCATCAGGCTCGAGTTGCCGAGCAGCGAATCCCAGGCGGCATAGCTCCGGCCCTTCTTGAAGTAGACCGTGCCGCTCTTTCCC
>JACDAN010000175.1 GCA_013695385.1 Actinomycetota bacterium
GATCCGGGGCGTTACGTGGTCGCCGAGCGGGTCGACGAGGAGGTTGCGCTCGGAGTCAGGGGCGATCTCCAGCGTGCGCGCCGAGCGCTCGACCTCGTCGATCTCGACGGGTTCGAGTCACGTCATCCGCGCGATCTCTCGAGCGGGGAGCGCGAGCGGGTGGCACTCGCGTCCGTGCTGGTCACCGCTCCCGACCTGCTGATCCTCGACGAGCCGACGCGCGGCATGGATCCAGATCGGAAGAGTGCGCTGGCGGCGCTCCTTCGAGGCGGAGCCGGCCGGCGGGCGACGCTGGTCGTCACCCACGACGTCGCCTTCGCTGCCGAGGTTGCGGATCGCGTCGTCAGCCTGGCGCGGAGGCGCGAGGCGGTCCATGCCTAGAGAGATCCTCCTCGGCGGCGCAGCGGTCGCCTTCGCCGGCGCCTCCTGGGCCGCGCTCTCGCCCCGGGACGCGGGGCTCTCGTTGCTGCTAGTCGCCCTCGCTCTCGTGATCGCGGGTTTCGCCTGGCTCGAGGCAGGTCCTGGATCGGCGAAGGAGGTCGCGCTGGTCGCGGTGCTCGGAGGAACCGCTGCCGCAGGGCGGATCCTGTTCGCCGCGGTGCCTGGTGTCCAGCCGGTCACCGTCATCGCCGTCGCGGCCGGCGCCGCCCTGGGCGCCAGGATCGGTTTCGCCGTCGGCGCCGTCGCAGCGCTCGTCTCGAACTTCTACCTGGGCCAGGGGATCTGGACGCCCTGGCAGATGCTGGCCTGGGGAGGCTGCGGGGTCGCCGGGGCGCTCGCCGCCGGCCTGATCCGGAATCGCTGGGCGTTCGCGGCTCTGTGCTTCGCGCTCGGCTTCGCGTTCAGCAGCGCGATGGACCTGTGGCACTGGTACAGCTTCTGGCCGCACACCTGGGAGGCGCTGACCCTCGTCTACGGACGGGGAGTCTGGTTCAGCGCTGCCCACGCGGTCGGCAACGTCGTCTTTGCTCTGGCGATCGGCCCGGAGCTCCGCCGCCTGCTGTCGAGGTACGGCCGGCGCCTCCGCGTGGAGATCGCGTGGGCCTGAAGCTCGCTGCGGTGACGCTTGCCGCGGCCGTTTCGATCGCTCCGGCCGACTACCTCGCGAATCGCCAGCAGCCGGACGGAGGGTTTGCGGAGCCCGGAAGCCGCTCGGATCCCGCGCTGACCGCGTGGGCCGTCCTCGGCCTCCATGCGGCAGGCAAGCGCCCCGCTCGCCCAGCCGGGGCCTACCTCCGCGAGGCCCCGATCGCCGATACGACCGATCTTGCTCTTCGTGTGCTGGCGCTCCGGGCCCTGGGCGAGAGCGCCGACATATTCGTCGCCCGGCTCGAGCGACAGCGCCGGGCGGACGGCCGCATCGGCTCTCTGGTGAACTCGACCATCTGGAGCGTGATCGCACTCGACCGGCCGGGAAGAGCGGCGATTCGCTACCTGCTTCGGCAGCAGCGCCGCTCGGGCGGCTGGTCGTGGGCGCCGAACGGGGCTCCCGACTCGAACGACACTGCCGCGGCGATCCAGGCTCTTCGCAAGGCGGGTGTCCGTGGGCGGCCGATCCAACGCGGTCTGGTGTACATCAAGACCTTGACCGCGAAGGACGGCGGTGTTCGCCTCGTAGCGGGCCGCGCGCCCGACGCACAGTCGACCGCGTGGGCGATCCAGGCGTACGTCGCAGCGGGAGCCAGGCCGCCCGCTGCCGCCTTCCGCTTCCTGGCTTCGCTCAGGCGGCCGGACGGGAGCTACCGCTACAGCCGCCGCTACGCGGTCACGCCGGCCATCGTCACCGCCCAGGTGCTGCCGGCGCTCGCGCGCAGGCAGCACCCGTTGGGTGAATGAACTAGGGGGCGTCCAGCACCGGAAGCGCCGGGACCGGCTCGTCCAGCACCAGGTCGCGGTTCCGGACGAGAACGAGGGAGGCGACGATGCCGACGGCTGCGATCACCGCAGCCCCGATGAATGCCGCCTCGAATCCGTCGGTCAGGGCGAGCGGAGTCGGGGTTCCACTCGCCAGAGCATCCTTGGTCGTCGAAGTCGCGACTGCAGAGAGTGCGGCGATGCCGAGGGCGCCGCCGATCTGTTGGGACGTGTTGATCAGGCCCGACGCCAGGCCCGCCTCGGAGTCCTTGACGCCCGCGAGCGCCGCGATCGAGATCGGCACGAAGGAGAAGCCCATGCCGATCGAGACCAGGAGGAAGCCGGGCAGGAGGTCACCCAGGTAGGAGCCGCCGACGTCCACCTGCGTGAAGTAGAGGAGGCCCACGCTCAGAAACGTCATCCCGGCGACCAGGACAGGCTTGACGCCGATCCGCGTCACGAGCTGCGCCGCGAGCGCGGACCAGACGATCGCGGTGCCGGCTACGGCGAGGTACCCGAGGCCGGTCCGCAGCGGCGAGTAGCCGAGCACCTGCTGCATGTACAGCGTCAGCATCAGGAACATGGCGAAGAGCGCGGTTCCCAGGATCAACCCGGCCACGTTTGCTCCCACGAGCGTCTGGAGCCGGAAGATCGAGAAAGGCATCAGCGGCTGGCTCGCGCGCGCCTCCCAGGCCACGAAGGCGGCAAGCAGCGCGCCTGCGGCGGCAAAGAGGCCGATGGTCTCGAGCGAGCTCCAGCCGTAGTCGTTCGCCTGAGTGATCGCATACACCAGCACCGTCAATCCGCCGGTGACGAGGACGGCGCCGGGAACGTCAAAGCTCCGAGCCTCCTCGTCGCGGCTTTCGCCGAGGAGGAACGGGGCGAGGGCGAAGCCGGCCGCGCCGATCGGGACGTTGACGAAGAAGATCCACTCCCAACTGAGGACGTCCGTGAGGATCCCGCCCATGAGCACGCCGGCGACGGCGCCGAATGCTCCGACGGCGCCCCAGACACCGAGGGCGGTGTTGCGTTCCTTTCCTTCGGAGAACGTCGTCGTCAGGATCGACAGCGCGGCCGGTGAGATGATCGCCGCGCCGAGCCCCTGCAGCGCGCGTGCCGCGATCAGCGAGGTCTCACTCCAGGCCAACCCGGCGAGGAGCGAGGCCACCGTGAAGACGACGAGGCCGACCAGAAAGATGCGTCGCCGGCCGAGAAGATCGGCCGCGCGTCCACCCAGCAGCAGGAAGCCGCCGAAGAACAGGGCGTAGGCGCTGATCACCCACTGGAGGTTCTCCTGGGAGAACCCGAGATCGGCCTGGATCGACGGCAGTGCCACGTTGACCACCGCGATGTCGAGCACGACCATGAACTGCACCAGGGCCAGGAGGGCCAAGGCGAGCCATTTGTTTCTCTCGTTCGCAACCATTTAGCGCTCCCTTACTCCGTTTGTGCTTTCGAAAGTACAGAAGAGACTTGCAGTTTGCAAGTGTAAGCTATCCGAACGCAAGTTGGATCGCTACAATTCCCGGCATGGCCCGCCAGTACCAGCAGTACTGCCCGGTTGCCCACTCGCTCGAGCTCGTCGGCGAGCGCTGGGCGCTCCTGATCGTTCGTGACCTTCTCAAGGGCCCCAAGCGCTACAGCGATCTTCACGCGGGCCTGCCCGGTCTCGGGACGAACATCCTCGCCTCGCGCCTGAAAGATCTCGAGGAGGGCGGCGTGGTGGAGAAGCGCAAGCTGCCGCCCCCGGCGAACGTGAACGTCTACGAGCTCACGGAGTACGGCGCAGGGCTCGAGGAGGTCATTCAGGCTCTCGGGCGCTGGGGCTTTCGTTCACTCGGGCCTCCGCCCGCCGGTTGTGCGATGCCGGAAGGATGGCTCGTCCAGGGCGCGCTCACGCTGTTCGATCCGAGCCGTGCCGGCGGCATCACGGAGAGCTACAGGGTTCTGTGTGGGGAGGAGACGGCGACGATCCGCCTCGCCGACGCCGAGATCGAGGCGGAGTCCGGCGAGGCCGGCGAGGTCGACGCGGTGCTCGAGCTCGATCCCGGGACTCTCTTCGCGCTCGCCTCGGGCGACATGGATCCCGCCGATGCCGTCTCCCACGGCCTAGTGAAGATCGAGGGCGACCCGGCGGCACTTGGGCGCTTCGTCTCGGTCTTCGACGCGGAGCGCTCGGCGCGCGCCGCGGCTGCCTGAAATCTCAGTCGCTGTCCGGGTCGCGGAGGAACGACTTCGGGCTCGCGAGCGCGCCGTCGCGCCCGACGTAGCCGTCCTTGGCGCCCACGACCAGGATCACGAGCTGATCGGGGCCGGGGTTCGACACCCGGCGCGGCGTCGTGGATTCGACATGGAGCAAGCCGCCCGGCCCGAGCTCCACGCGGCCGTCCGGCAACTCGAAGATCGCGCGCCCCTCGTGGACGAAGTACAGCTCATCCTGCTCCTCGTGATAGTGCGGCCGGCCCGTGATGCCGGCCTCGATCACGATCACGTTGGCGCCGAACGCGGTGATCCCGAGTGCCTGGCGCACCTTGCGGAAGGTCTCGCCTCCGAGGTCGTCGATCGTGGTGTGCGCGTAGGCCACTGGGGGCCTGACGCTACCACCGTGCGCCCGGCTCACATTCTGCGCAGTCGCGTTTCACACGCGCGCGCCACGAGGGAATAGGCTCGCAGCGGAGGGAGGCCCGCGGCCGGCCCCGGGCAACCCCCGCCCTTTCGAGACACCCTAGGCAGGCCGCTAGCATCGCCACGCATGGCGGTCGCCTCCCCGGAGAGCTATCTCGCGAACCTGAACCCGGCTCAGCGGGAGGCTGTCCTGCACACCGAGGGGCCGCTCCTCGTCATCGCCGGGGCGGGATCCGGGAAGACGAGGGTTCTCACCTACCGCGTGGCGCACCTGATCCTCGCGGCCGGCGTCCAGCCCAACGAGATCCTCGCGATCACGTTCACGAACAAGGCGGCGGGGGAGATGCGCTCGCGCCTCGAGGATCTCCTGCCTGACGTTGCCCGCCGCATCTGGATCCTCACGTTCCACGCCGCCTGCGGCCGCATCCTTCGCCGCGAGGCTCCACGTCTCGGCTATCGGACGAACTTCACGATCTACGACCAGGCCGATCAGGTGCGACTCGTCAAGCAGTGCCTCGAGGAGCTCGAGCGCGATCCGAAGCGGTTCGTCCCGCGCGGTATCCACGACCAGATTTCCTCGTCGAAGAACCAGCTCGTCGGCCCTGACGAGTATCGCCGCCGTGTCGAGTCCTTCTACGACCAGACGGTCGCCGATGCTTACGAGCTCTACCAGCGGCGCATGTTCGCCGCGAATGCCGTCGACTTCGACGACCTGCTGATGCTCACCGTCAAGGTGCTCGAGCAGTTCCCCGAGGCGCGGGAGCGTTGGCAGAAGTCGTTCCGCTACGTCCTCGTCGACGAGTACCAGGACACGAACCACGCGCAGTACCGCCTGCTTCAGCTTCTCGCGGAGAAGCACCGGAACGTCTGCGTCGTCGGCGACCCGGATCAGAGCGTGTACGCGTTCCGCGGCGCCGACATCCGCAACATCCTCGAGTTCGAGCGCGATTTCGGTGAGACGAAGACCGTCCCGCTGGAGCAGAACTACCGCTCGACGAACACGATCCTCCGTGCAGCGAACTCGGTCATCGCCGAGAACCGGGAGCGGAAGCCGAAGACCCTCTGGTCGGACCTCGGGGACGGTGATCCCGTGCGCGTGCTCGAGGTCGAGGACGAGCACGCTGAGGCGCGTTGGATCGCCTCCGAGATCTCCAGCCTCGTCGACGAGGGCTGCAACGGCAGCGACATCTCGGTCTTCTACCGGACGAACGCGCAGTCGCGCGTGCTGGAAGACGTTCTCGTCCGTAGCGACATTCCCTACCAGGTGATCGGCGGCCCGCGCTTCTACGAGCGCGCGGAGGTCAAGGACGCGATCGCCTACCTCCAGGTGATCGACAACGCCTACGACGCCGTCAGCCTGCAGCGGATCGCCAACCGGCCCCGGCGCGGCATCGGCGACGCGTCGCTTGCGCGGCTGCAGACCTACGCCGACGGCCATGGCTTCTCGCTCTGGGAGGTGCTCGAGTTTCCGGAGGAAGCGGGTCTAGGCCCCGCTCAGGCCCGCGCGGTCACGAGCCTCCGCAACCTCCTCCTGTCGCTTCAGGCCGGCGCGCTCGACATGCGGGTGGACGAGCTCGTCGAGCGCACGCTCGAGCGGAGCGGCTACCTCGAGTCGCTCGCGGCCGAGCGCACGATCGAGGCGCAGGGCCGGACCGAGAACCTGCAGGAGCTGGTCGGCGTCGCCCAGGAGTACCAGGCGACCGCAGAGGAGCCATCGCTTTCGACGTTTCTGCAGGAGATCTCGCTCGTCTCCGACCAGGACTCGCTGCGCGACCAGCAGAGCCTCGTGACGTTGATGACCCTGCACAACGCCAAGGGCCTCGAGTTTCGAGCCGTCTTCATGATCGGGATGGAGGAGGGAATTTTCCCACACTCGCGATCACTCGAGGAGAACTCGCTCGAGGAGGAGCGCCGGCTTGCCTATGTCGGAATGACGAGAGCCCGCGAGAAGCTGACCCTCACACATGCCTCGGCCCGCTCGCTCTACGGCTCGCGCAGCTACAACCTGCCCTCGCGGTTCCTCGACGAGTTGCCGCAGGAGGAGATCCACCGTGAGCGCCTCCGTCCGAGCTCCTGGTCGGGCTACGGAAGCCCGGTCGCGCAGATCAAGCCGCGCGGCGACGCGCCGCAGCTGGGGACGGGCGACACGGTTCGCCACCAGACCCTCGGCGAGGGCATCGTCACCGCGGTCGAGCCCGGCGGAGTCGTGAGCGTGCGCTTCGCCGGCGAGGGGGTCGACCGCCGGCTCGTGCTGGACTACGCGCCGCTCGAGCGGGTGGGATGAGCATCGAGATCCGGACCTGCGGGCCGGACGATCTTCCAGCCGCCCTGACGCCCATCTTCCACTACTTCGGCCGCACGCCGAACGAGGAGACGATGGAGCGGTTCGGGCCGATCCTGCCGCCTGACCGGGTGCACGCAGCCTCCGAGAACGGATCCATCGTCGGCAGCGGCGGCGTGTTCCCGTTCGAGACGAGTGTCCCCGGCGGGTTCGTCCGCGCGGCGGGCGTCACGCTCGTCGGGGTGCTCCCGACTCACCGGCGCAGGGGCATCCTGCGGCAGCTGATGCGAGCCCAGCTCGACGACGTGCACGAGCGAGGGGAGCCCATCGCGTACCTCTGGGCCTCGGACGACACGATCTATGGCCGCTTCGGATACGGGATCGCGTCCTTCACCGGCGGCATCGAGGTGCGCCTCGACCGCTCTCGCTTCCAGCGCGAGTTCGAGTCTGAAGGCCGTTTCCGGCCGGTAGACGTGGACGCTGCCGTGGAGGTCTTCTCGGGCATCCAGCGGCGAGCTGCGGAACAGCACCCCGGGATGTTCGTGCGGACGCCGGACTGGTGGCGGGCGAAGCGGCTGCCGGATCCGGAGTGGGCGCGTGAAGGCGGCGGCGAGATGCAGCGGATCCTGCTCGAGCTCGACGGGCGCCCCGCGGGGTACGCGCTCTACCGCCTCCACTGGTCGTCGGACGTCGGGGTGCCGACGGGCTTCGTCAGCGTGATCGAGGCGGTCGGCGACTCGCCCGAGGCGACTCGCGAGCTGTGGCGGTTCCTGCTCGACACCGACTGGATGGACAGCGCGAAGGCACAGCTCCTTCCTCTCGACCACGAGCTTCTCTTGCTCGTCGCGGAGCCGAGGAGGCTCAACTTCGGAGTGCACGACGGCCTCTGGGTTCGAATCGTCGACGTCGAAGCAGCACTCGGCGCGCGAACACTCCGGGACGGCGAGCCGGTCGTGCTGGAAATCACCGACGAGTTCTGCGCGTGGAACGCCGGGCGCTGGCGGGTTGGACGCGAGGGAGCCGAGCGGACCGACGCCGATGCAGAGATCGACCTCGACGTGAGCGGTCTCGGTTCCGTGTACCTCGGAGGCTTCACGTTCGCTCAGCTGGCCAGGACATCGAGGGCGGAGGAGCTCGTCGCGGGGGCCGTCGGGAGGGCCGACGATCTCTTCCGCACCGACCGCTACCCGTGGTGCCCGGAGATCTTCTAGGCCGAGCTCACAGAATCACCCGCCCGGTCGTTTCCCCAAAGTAGTGGCTCTCGCGGCAGCGCTCGTCACCGTCGTCCTCTGGGCGTCGGCCTTCGTCGGGATCCGCGCGGCCGGGGAAGATCTCTCTCCGGGCGCGCTGAGCCTCGGCCGCCTGGCGGTCGGGAGCGCGGTTCTCGGAGCGGTCGTGCTCGCCCGCCGCGAGCGGCTGCCCGGGCGGGCCGAGTGGCCGCTGATCGTGGTCTGTGGTGTCCTGTGGTTCGGCCTCTACAACATCTCGCTGAACGAGGCCGAGCGGCGCGTCGATGCCGGGACTGCGGCAATGCTCGTCAACATCGGGCCGATCCTGATCGCGATCCTCGCCGGATTCCTCTTGAAGGAGGGCTTTCCGAGGAACGTGGTCATCGGGTGCGGCGTCGCGTTTGCCGGAGTCGTCGTGATCGGGGTGGCGACCTCGGAGCGCGGGGTGGCAGCAAGCTGGGGTGCGGCGCTCTGCGTCGCCGCCGCCGTGCTCTACGCTGCCGGCGTCGTTGCGCAGAAGCCGCTCTTGTCTCGAGCCTCGGCGCTGCACGTCACCTGGCTTGCGTGCACGGTGGGGCTCGCCGTCTGCCTGCCGTTCGCTCCCTCGCTCGTCGGCGAGCTCGGCCGCGCCGACGGAAGCTCGATCGCCTGGATGGTCTACCTGGGTGTCTTCCCGACCGCCGTCGGCTTCGTGACCTGGGCCTACGCGCTTTCCAGGACCACCGCAGGCCGCATGGGGGCGACGACCTATCTCGTTCCTCCGCTCGCGATCCTGATGGGCTGGGCGCTCCTGGGCGAAACGCCCGAGGCGCTCGCGCTCGCCGGAGGGGCGCTCTGCCTCGGCGGCGTCGTGTTCGCCCGTCGCTAGACGCCGGCAGGGGCGGCCACGGAGCCGCGGAGACGCGCGAGCGCCTCCTCGAAATCCTCGTGCGTGACAGACGGGGTCTGCGCGTCCTCGTCCCGGGCCATCGCCGCCAGGGCGGCTTCCTGGGCAAGCGCCTTCAGATCAGCCGGCGACATGCCGTCCGTGGTTCGCGCCAACTCGTCGAAGCGGACACCCGCTGTCGGCATCCGGGCGGTATGGAGACGGAGGATCTGCAGGCGGCCGGCTTCGTCGGGAAGCCCGAGGAGAATCGTCCGTGACAACCGTCCTCCGCGCAGGATTGCCGGATCGAGCTGGTCGGGCCGATTCGTCGCTCCGATCAGGAAGACGCCTCGCTGCCCTGCCATTCCGTCGATCTCGGCGAGCAGTTGGTTGATCTGGCTGTCGTGCACCTCGATCGATCCGCGGCGGCCGGCGATCGCGTCGATCTCGTCCATGAAGATGATCGAGGGCCGGTTCTCCCGCGCCCGCTCGAAGAGCCGGTGGATGTTCTGCTCGGACTCGCCGACCCATTTGCTCATCACGTCCGCGCCCGAGACCGGGTAGAACGACGCCCGCGCCTGAGCCGCGAGCACCTTCGCAATCGTCGTCTTGCCGGTTCCCGGCGGGCCCGCGAGCAGCAGGCCGGTAGGGGGCTCGACCCCGAAGCGCCGTGCCGACTCGGGATCCTCGATCACCGCCTGCAGCTGCTGCAGCTGTGCCTTGATCGCCGGGTCGAGGACGAGCGAGTCCCACGTCCAGTGCTCGACTGTCGGCCGGTCCTGTCCGCCAACTCTCTCGAGCGCGCTGAGAAGGTGGGGCGTGCCGAGCTCGACGTTCTCGTTCATCTCGGCCGCCTTCCGGAAGACCTCCAGCGCGGCCATGTCGATGACCTTCTCGATCGAGGCCGGGGTCATGCCCTCGGTGCGCTGAACCAGCTCGTCGAGATCCACCGGCCCGGTGGGCCGGTCCTCGAGCTCGGTCTCGAAGATCGCGCGGCGCGCCTCGGCATCGGGCAGGTCGATGCGGATGTGCCGGTCGAACCGACCCGGGCGGATCACCGCTGGATCGAGGTGCTGGATCGAATTCGTCGCCGCCATGACGAGCAGCTGTCGCTCGTCCCGGCTCGCCTCCAGAGCGGTGAGGAGTTGGTTCACGGTGCGGCGGGATTCCTGATCGGGCGTGTTGTCCCGTCGCTGCGCGACGGAGTCGAACTCGTCGAAGAAGAGGAGGCACGGGAGGTTCTGAAGCGCCGTATCGAACGCCTTGTCGATGTTCCTGGCCGATCCGCCCACGAGCGAGGAGATGAGATCGCCGGTCGAGACGTGAATCAGGTTCAGGTCGTACTGGCCAGCGATCGCCCGGGCGAAGAATGTCTTGCCGACGCCGGGCGGGCCGTGCAGGAGGATCCCGTTCCACTCGATGCCGTACCGCTCCGCCTCGTCGGGGTGCTCGAGCATCAGGCCCACGGTGTCGCGCACCTCCTGCTTGAGCGCGTCCATCCCGCCGACGTCCTCGAAGTCGATCAGGTCGTGGGGGCTCTCGACGTCGAAGTCGCCGCTGCCGTCGCCGCCCATCATTCCGCCGAGGGAACCGAACATCGAGCTCTGCGGCTGCTTGCGGTTCCGCTTCGTGGCGCGCTTACGCTGCTGGCCGTTCGCGGCGGGCTCGGCCTCCGCCTCAGGCTCCTGCTCCGGCTGGACCTCGCTGATATCCACCCACTGGCCGGTCTCCGGGTCGAGGGTGTACGAACGTGACATCCCCGCTCCGGAAAACAGCGATTCAAAGAGGCCCCCAAAGGGCGAACCGGCGAAGGGATCCTGAGGTGCGTCCGGATCCTGCGCGCGGCGTTGCAGCTCCTCCTCGTAGCGCGCCTGCTCCTCGCGCATGCGCCGTGCCCGCCGGATCGAGCCGATCACGCCGGAGACGATCATGACCAGGAAGAAGACGAGCAGGATCTCCACGCCGCGCTCATACCCACTCGGCCGCCCGGGCAATCGGGCGTCGCGTGCCTCGGACGGAGCATGGAGCCATGCTCTAGGTTGGCGTACTCACAACGGAGGGAGTTACCGGTGTATGCACGAATGGCGACGTTCACGGTGAACGATTCGAGCACAGCTGAGGAGATCGGCCCGAAGATTCGAGAAATCGTTGTTCCGATCGTGGAATCGATGGCCGGTTGGCAAGGTGGGATCCAGATGCTCGACCGAGAGAGCGGCAAGCTCGCGGTCATCAATTACTTCGACACCAAGGAGAGCATGGACGCCGCCGAGTCGACGTTCGAGAGCATGCCGCAGCAGTTTCCGGAGGAGCTCAGAAACCAGATGCAGCAGGCCATGGGAGGCCGACCGTCTGTCGAGAGATTCGAGGTGCTCTCCGAGATGAGCGCGTCCGGCTAGTTCGGTGTTTCGGCAGCGCCGATAGAATGGGCTGCTAAGGGCGGTTAGCTCAGTTGGGAGAGCACCAGCTCGACAAGCTGGGGGTCACTGGTTCGAGCCCAGTACCGCCCACTTCGAAAGGCCCCGGAACCGGGGCCTTTCACGTCTGGTGCTGGCCTCGAGGGCGTTCGTTACGCGGCGATACTCGCGGCCCTCACGGAACTTGCGGAACTTGCGGAGCTGAAAGCGCATCACTCGTCGTTGCATGTGGGCGAACCAGCATGACGATGCTGGTGGCAACGATCCAGAGGGTAAACACGAGCCAAGCGATTGGGAAGAACGGCCATCCTGCCACTCCGGCGAGCCCGAGGATAGCGGCCAGAAATCCCAACTTCGCGAGCCACCCGGGCCAGCGCGCGTTGCCGAGCATGAGCATCCCTGCCGCGAGCGTGATCGCTGCAATCGCTACAACAGCGGTGCTCACAAATGATCCTGTCAGGTCGAACAATGTCTGCTGAATCTCCGCGCTTCGATCATCGCGGTCGACCACAGTGAGAGCGAAGCTCGGTGCGATCAGCAGCATCGATGCAAGCCCGGTGCCACCGGCGAACAGCAACGACGCCCACCGCCGGTCAGCAGCCCGCGCCGGAAACAACGCGCCGTGAAGTCCCGCCACAAACACAAACGCAAAAAAACCGGAGAGCAGCATCAATGCTGCAGCCACCCGCGTTTGCCCACGATCGTCGCTTGCGAAGCTGGCAACTTCCTTGAGGGAATCCTCGTACCCCGGACCAATCCCCACGACCGCGCTCGCGACGAACGATGTCAGGAACAGCAAACCGCTGGTGGAGAACAGCAGATCCGAACGGCGATTCAGCATCAAAATCCCTTCAATCGTGTCAGCGTACCCGCTCCAATCTATCCGGCCAGCAGATCTGGCGGCGTGTCTCGCCCTTCGACGGTGACGCTCACGCTGCTCATTCCCCCCACCGCATGTGCCAGTAACAGCCATAGCGCCGCGAATGCGAGCAGGCCTAACTCAAGGAAGCGTTCACCCGCGAGTTCAGCGGCCATCGCACCCAGAATCATGAGCGGGATGAACATGATCGAAATGAGCAGTGCCCGGCGAGCGACCTTGGATGCGACCCCGCCGACGGCTCGCAAACGCAGGCCAATCAGCAAAGCCGCAACCATTGGCCCAAAACCGCCGAAGACCGCCTGCAAAGATTCGAGCGGTTCGGCAAGTTTCAGGAGAGCCTTACTCGCCGAAGCCAAAGCGGCAAGTGACGAGAGAATTGCCGCCACGACAATCAATCGTGATCGGCCGTACTGCGTAGTGCTCCAATGGCCGAGCATCAACAAACCGAGACCCAACGGTAACCCGGCGATCTCGAATAGCAGCGGCGGCTGCACCCCTGTCAGAAGAATTGCGAGTGCCTTCACGGCCAGACACATCCCCCCAAGCGCGATCAGAATAGCCGCGCTTCTTGGTATGGCGGTAGAACGGCGGTGGAAAATCTCGGCGGGCACAGGACCAGCATACGCTTCCGATTTGGGGCTCAACCGGTACGAGTGTGGACGAAATCTCATGGGCGCGACGTTCTGCGGAGACGATCTCGTACGAGCCCATGCGCGCGCCGCATCAATCCTCGACGCGGGTGCGGACTTCGTGTCGGAGGGGCCCGCTCACGAGGTAGTGCAGGACGGTGACGCGACGGACTATTGGGAGGGCGACTCCGATGCGAGGGCCAACAGTTCGGAGGCGCAGGCAAACGTCCTGGCTTCGATTTCAGCCGTCGAAACGTTCGCTGCCGAGCAGCCGGGTAGGGGATACGAGGGGATGACGCTCGAGGAGCTTCGTAATCTCGACCCCAGCGTGAATGTAGAGATCGGCTGGGCGACCATCGACTCATACTGTGTCGAAAGCTCCGTGGGAGGACAAAGCGCGAGCTACTCGATTGCTGAGTCGCCACTCTCGGCCAGCGTGGTCTCGCAGTCCTGCTGAGCTTCGGCACGAGGTGGCACGCGGGGTACCACCTGGAAAGATCGTGGAAAGCAGAGGCAGCGAACTGTGGCGAACCGCCACTTGCGCCTCAACCGAAATTCGCGCTGTCTGAGTCTGCCGGGGCAGTAAAGGGGACGGACGACGAAGCGTTCGACAGTCTCGACAAGCTGGGGGTCACTGGTTCGAGCCCAGTACCGCCCATTTAGATCTATCTGGCGATGCGGATTCCGCATGGTTCCGTGGGTCAGCCATGCCAGGAACGCCGGGAATGCTCGTGCGGTGCCTACCCCGGTGCTACCCCCGGATCTCGCCTAGCGTGGCAACGCAAGGCGCTCGAGCTCAGCCCGCAGCTCGGCGAGGCGGGTCGAGACCCAGGAGCCCGTAGTCGAGAGCTCGCGTGCGATCTCTATCGGCTTCCAGCCCTCGGAGATCGGGATCGCGATCACCCGCAGGATCGCCCTCCCGCGCGGTGAGAGTTCGGTCCACTCGATCCCGTTCGTCGGTGGCCATGGAGTCGAGTGAGACGACCCCCGGCCGCTCGCGCTCGTAGGAGTGCTCCGAGAACTTCCAGATCGTTCGGCCGAACTCAGCCCTAAGCCAGTCCGTGACCCGGAGCCGGGCGGTCGAGTGGGCGAAGCCGGCGAAGCTGCCGCGTCCCGGCTCGAAGCGGAGGGAGAGCCGCCAGATCTCGGCGATGAGGTAGCCAGCGAGCTCTTCGCGCTGGTGGTGCCTGAGGTCGAGGCGCCGGTCAGCGGCGATCACCCTCCACGCGAGCGCCTCGACGTCGACGCCGTGAAGCAGAAAAGGGCTGCTCAGAAGCATTCAACCGCCTCCCATTGTGCACGCCGATGCGGTCGAGCCGCTCGTAGCCGAAACCCATAGGTGTGAACAATGTCGACACCGTAAACCGGGAGCGCCGAGTGACGATCGCAGCGCGGGTTCCGCCCGAACTCGCCGAGGCCGTGGCCGCGCTCGCCGACGCCGGCGATCGCACCGTGAGCCGCGAGGTCTTCCGGGCAATCCGAACCCATGTTGAGACGTCGGCAGTGGGTGGCAGCTCCGCAAATGCGGTGGGCCGCAGCTCCGTCGAGGCCCCGCAGAGCGCGACGACGGGACCTCCGGTAGTCGCGAGGCAGTCGAGCCCGCCGCTGCTCGCGGGGGAAGAACGATGAGCCTCCCGCAGGCGTTCTTCGATGCCCTCGATGAAACCCCGAGGGACCCGAAGGGCGTTCTAACTCGGACCGCTGAAGGCGAGGTGCGGGTGGTGCCGATCTCGGCCTTCGCTGCGCTCGGGCGCACCGAGTTTCGTTCCCGCCCCCGGCTCGAGCGGGCCCAGAACCGGACCGCGCTGCTCGGCCACCTACTTGAACTCGAACGCGAACGAGAGGAGAGGGATGAGCGTCGCCCCGACTGACCTTGCCCGCAAACGCTGGAGGCCGGTACGCAAAGCCTTCGAGAAACAGGAAAAGCTCTCGCTCGAACTCACCCAGGCGGGAGAACGTCTCTCTGCGCTCCAGGTTGAGCTTCAGCAGGCGGCGAAGGAAGACCGAGAAGCCTATGCCGAGGCGATTGCGGCCGGCAGGGACGAGCCGCCCCGCAAGGCTGAACAGCTTGCGGTCCGGATCGACGCCGAGCAGCGGCGGGTAGACGCCTGCGTTCGGGCCGTCGAGAACGCAAGCGACGAGGTTGACAAGCTACGAGCCGAGAACGCTATGCCCTGGCGCAGAGACGTACTCGGCAAGATCACGGAGGCTCACGGCGCCTACGAGGCGTCGATCCGCGAGGTTGAGCGATGCCGGGAAGCACTCGCCGACGAGGTCGCGCTTCACGGCTGGATCACTGACGGGATCGGCGTGTCGCCGGTTCGGGATGCGCTCTCTGGCCGCACCGCCGAAGGACGCGAGCCGCTGTCGTTCGGCCGCGTCCTGCGGGAACTGACCGAGGACGCCGGCCAGATCGCCACCTACCTCCGCGACTTGCCGGGGCCGGTGTCGGCCAGGTCGATCATGCGCGGGGCGGAGGCCCTGGTTGGCCCGGACGTCACGCGAGAGGAAGCGCTCAATCAGGCGGGTCGACCGAGGAGCCGTTCATCCACGTGCAGAGCGAGCCGCTCAAGGTCGGCGACACGTTCTTTCATCCACCAGCGGGGGCACCCCCGGGGAAGGCGGGCCACGGCTTCTGGAAGGTTTCCTCGCTCGAGTCGGCAGCCGACGACGTCGATGCGATCGTCAAGGCCATTCGGCTCGAAACGTATGGCCCCTAACGACCTCGGGCCAGGGCCGTGACCACGACGTCCTTCTAGGTCCACGACCCGGCCGTTTTTTAAGGAACGCCGGGCCACACGTCCCCCTAGGTTTTCGCGAAAAAAAGCGAGCCGTTCGAACCCGCGTTCCGGCTGACGATCGACGAGCAGGGGTGGCTCGTGCTGTTCGCGGCGGACGACGATGAGATCGCATTCGAGCACGAGGACGGTCGATTCCTAGCCTTCACGCGCGTCTCGCGCGTCGTCGACCCGAAGACAAACAAGGACGTCCCGGTGCCGAAGGACCTCGCGCAGTGGCTGCGCAAGCATCCGGCGCTCCAGCCGACGCGGGCCGCATCCGTCACCGTCGGCGGCGCGAGGGGGAAGCGTATCGACGCCGCGCCGACGCGGAGCGAGACGGACATCTTTTGGTACCCGACGGGAGCGATGCACGCCAACCCTGATGTCCGCTGGCGAATCATCGTCCTCGACGCCGGCGGAACGCCGCTGACAATCGTTATCGGGGCGCCTAAGGTGTCGTTCGACCGGGCCCTCGGGAAGACCCGACCGCTGCTCGCGAGCATCAAGTTCGACTAACCCGAGCGCACACTGGCTCACGTGGAACTCGACGCGACGAGAAAACGCTGACTTGCGGGTTTTGCAGAGCCCTCTGACGGACTCGAACCGTCGACACCCAAGCGCGGGTCACCGCGGCCACGAAAATCCCGCAAGTGGGACGATTCGTCCGAGAACGAAGACCGCGTGTGCGCGCGTGGCCGCGCTTGCGTTCCCTCAGTGTTCCCTCGGACGTGCGCGCGGCTGGATGCGGCGCTTCGAACGAGAGCACGCTCGCACAGGCGACCTTCCTATCGTTGGACGCTGATCTGGGCCGAGTTAAAACACTTGAGGCTTGAGCCGCAAAACCATCCCGGCCGCGGGGCCGACCGAGTCTCTCGCCGCCGAAAGTTGTGGGCTGACGTCTTCTAGTAGGTGGCCTGGTCTGCGGTTTCGATGATGGTGGGCGGGGTCTTGACGGTGGAGTTGTTGAGGGCGCCTGAATCGAGTAGTTGCTGGCGGACTTTCTTCGCGTCTTCGACGGACCTGTATTCGGTGCGGATGAAGACGTCGTTGGGGTTCTCGACGTTGCGGGAGACGGTGTGTCCCGTGGCGATGCCTTTACGGCCGCCTGGGTCGGAGTCGAACAGTTTCTTCCATTCGTCGTAGTCGGCTACTTCGAGGTTTAGAACCATTGCGACCATGCCGCTCCTCTCGTGAGCCCGTGACGATACGCACGGGGGGTCTTGGAGAACTTGTCCGCGATCATCGTCGACCCACGTCCTGCGCGCAAGACGACTTGCAGCGATCGGGCGTCACTCACGAACACTGGCCCAGGCGAGGCGGTTCGTGCCCACCCCCGCCGATCAGGTCGTGCGCAGCGCGTCGATCGTCGCCGTCTTGACGAGGCCGGAGACCGCCCGTGCCAGATCGCTATTGGACGTGACGAAGACGTCGGCCCGTAGCTGCGTCAGCGCAACGAACTCAGCGTCGAACGTTGTCTCCCACCCCAGCTGATCCGCGACCTTCCACGCCTTGCGCTGGAGCACCTTGTCGCCGAGGAAGCGAACCTTGAGCGAGTTGATCCGCGTTACCCGCTCGAGCCCCTTTGCGGCCGAGATCTCACCCCGGCGGGCCGCTCCGTAGAGCGCCGCCAGCGCCTGCGAGCGGACCAGTGTCGGCGCGACGAGCTTGTGCTCGGCGGCGACCTCGATCTCGCCGGCGGCAATCCGGAGCAGCGTCTCGCAGTCGATGACGAACCGGGTCAACTCCGAGGACGCTACACGCGCGTTTGGCCGGATCGCCGCGTTTCCTCAGGTGACATTCCCGGGTTGAACTCCCGGTCGTCGCACTCTGGGCAGTAGACCGCCACCTCGCCGAGATCGGCGAACCGAAGCGACCAGCATTCACCCGGAAGCGGGCCTCGGCCGCACTCGGTACAAGCGACTTCGACAAGCGATTCGGACACAGGTACGGGTCTCCCGGTCACGAGCGCTCTAGCGGCGTTTTTTCTGCCCGCTTGTGCGATTCGTACACAACTTTACTTCTGCACCCGCCGCTGACCCGACGAATGCCCTAATCCTTCTCCGGAACCTGTAGCTCCTGCTCCGCCGGCTCGCCCTTGCGGAGCTCCCGGCTTCGCTCGGTTTCGGCGTTCACCTCGGCGCCGAAAAGGAGCGCGAGACCGCTGATCCAGAGCCACGTCAGCATGATGATCACGGCCGCGAGCGACCCCCACGCCTTGTTGTAGGAGGAGAACTGACCCACGTAGAGCGCGAACAGGCCGGACGCGACGAGCCAGACGACGACGCTGATCGTCGTCCCGACCGTGAGAAAGCCCCAGCGCGGATGATCGACATTCGGCCCGAGGTAGAGGACCGTCGCGAAGGCGAGCAGGAGCCCGACGATCAGGATGGGCCACTGCGCCGTCCACCAGAGCCAGTCGATCATGTCCTCGAGGCCGACGGCCGACCCGATCCACCCTGAAACGTGGGGGCCGAGGACGAGGAGCCCGAACGCGAGGACGAAGGCGACGAGCAGCAGCGTCACCATCGCGAGCGCGGTCAGGCGTCGCTTCACGAACCCCCGTGTCTCCTCGCGGTCGTAGGCGGCGTTGAGCGCCCACATGAGTGTGTCCATGGCGCCGGTGATCGTCCAGAGGGCTAGCAACGACCCGACCACGACCATCGCGATCCCGGAGTTCGCCTGCGACTCGACGACGCGCTGCAACGTCTGCCGGATCAGCGTCAGCGCCTCCTCCGGCGCGACGCCCTCGAGCCGCTGCACGATCCGCGTGATCAGATCGTCGTCGGCGACCAGGTTGAAGACGCCGACGGCGGCGAGGAAGACGGCCGGGATCGCCAGGAACGCGTAGTACGCGAGGGCGGCGGCCAGGTTGGTGATGTGGTCTTCGAGGGAGGACTTGCCGGCGCGGGTCAAGATGGCGCGGTAGTCGCGGGCGGAGAGGTCTGTAGGCGCCGGTTCGGCCAGCTTCGGCTCCGCACGCTCCGGCTGCGACTCGGTCATCGACATTCCGCTTCTTGTCTTGCCCAGAACGTGCGTTAGCTAACGGCACGAGAAGGGGGCGCCCAGCGGACGCACCTTCTCTCGTCGTCAGAGGACGGTCAAGCGCACGCGGAGCGTGTTGCTCTGGGCGGCCAGGTAGCCTCCCTTCCGTCTCCAGCTGGGACCGAACGCAGGATGAGGCGTGTACCGCTGCCGCAGCGAGGCACCGCTGGGAGGCGCGCAAGCGCCTATCTCCTTCAGCGACAAGCTGGACTTATCAGTGGGTTCGCCATATCGTCGTCGGCACCGACAGAAGGAGGAGTAGCGATGCCGTTCATGCAACTCGCCAATGCCCAGGAGGTCGAGGTCGTCGTCGACGGCCCCGGAGACGTGAACCGTCTTTACCTCTGTAAAGGTCTCGCGCAGGGCAGCACCTCGGTCAACGTCCAGCCGGGCCAGGGTGACACTGTGACCGACACCTGGCAGTTTCACATCGGGCCCCAGCTCGACGCCAACAAGTTTCGCCGTGCGATCGCCATAATGTCGTTCGCGGGCCTGCAGGAGCAGGATCCGGGCGCCGCGTGGATTTCTTACTACCTCCAGATGTTCGGGGCAGATTTCGACGATGACAACGGCAAGGTCAAGGTCAGCGTCACGAACTCGCTAAGTATGTCCAACTCGACCCCGACCGCTTGGGCGTCCAGCGCCATCACGCAGCTCGCGTACGACATCACGATTCTCGCCGCGGTGTAAGCGCTCCGCCGAACTCCCGCTCGTCGCACTCGGGGCAGTAGACAGCCACCTCGCCGAGATCGGCGAACCGGAGCGTCCAGCGCTCACCGGGAAGCGGACGCCGACCGCAGTGCGCGGAGGGTCCAATCGGACTGCCGTCCCAGGCCGGTGCTCAGGAGCGAATCGAGTAGATCTGGACGCCATCGATGACGCTCTCGAGCTCAGACCATGCACGGTCCGCAGTCATCACGGGAAGCCCAAGCCGCATCCCGAGGGCTAGACAGGCGCGATCACCAAGACTGAGACCGCGGTCCTTCGTTGGGGGGCGCAGCTCGGCAATCGCGATCGCATCGTCGGTCGTCAGCGGCTCGACCTCGAGAAGGCCCCCGAGGATGCCTCGCGCTTCTAGCTCCCCGATGACCTGACGGGGATCCGCTCCGTGGAGGGCGACCGTCGAAAGAGCCTCCGCAAGGTTTACGGTGCCGATCGTCCCGGTCTGCGCGAGCGCCTCTTCAACTTCAGAGCCTCCGTCCTCGTCTTGCAGGTATGCGAGAAGGCCGGACGCGTCGAGAACGAAGGTGCTCAACTGCGTGCGAGCTGGACTGCGTCCTCGCGTTCGGCTTCTGCGCGGCGATCCTGTATGAGCTCACCTGCGAGATCAACCTCAGACGCGAGATCACGGAGTAGGCCGCGCCCGGACCGTGCAACGTCGACCGCTTTCCGAAGCTGAACGGTGTCGTTGTCTCCTTCAACATCGAGGACAAGGACACCGCCTTGATCAACATCGAGGCAGCGGCGCACCCCCGCTGGCAAGACGAAACGACCTCGCTCGTCCACCTGAACCTTGTAGCGCTTATTGGGCATATCTCAACTATGCCACATTTCCACATATCCCACAAGTCACGCTTTTGGGTGATATCTGTCTTCCCTTGTTTGTGAGTATCCCACGCGTCCCACAACCAATGTCGTCCCCACCGGCCTTCCACAGGTGCTACCGAACTCGCGTGCGCCCGTCGTGAGTGGAGTCTTCGAGCAGCGCCAAGTAGTCGCGAACACGGATCACTGGCCGGCTGTAGCCAGGGAGAGCGACCACCGGGCAGGCGCGGAGGACGGCGTCGATAGCGCGCCGCTCGAGGCCGAGCTCGCGCAGGCGGCTTCGGTTGAGCAACGCGTCGGGGTTGGCGAGCAGCTCGGCGGCTGACGGGCGGACGCTCATGTCGTCGGTGGGGTGTCGTGGGGGTTGACGACACCCGGAGCAGCCACAGTCGCGGTGTCGGGGGTGGGTGTCGTCATGGTGTCTCCCCTATAAGGGGACGACACCACGACACCCACCTCCTCCGTTTCACCGGAAGCGCAGAAAAGTGGGGCGGTGTCGTCGGTGTCGTATGAGGCTGACGACACCCGCCAGCACTTCGCCGAGGGCTGCCTTCCGGACGGTCCAATGCGATGCTCGAGCAGGCCCTCGACCGTGAGCGCGTCGAGCATCGGCCGAATCGTCTTCGGGTCGGCGCCGATGCCGCCGTCCCCTTCCTTGCGCCGCAGTTCCGTCAGCGTTCGCCACTCGCCGTCGGCGAGCACGGCAAGGAGCTCGGCGCGAATGTCCCGCGTCTTGCCGTCGTTCGAGCCTTGTAGTAGGGGTCGAAGACGACGACCGAGAAGCCGCCGTCGACGGATCACTTGCTCGACTGCGGCAAGCTGCGCGTCGTCGGAGTCGAGCGAGAGGCCGTCGGGCACGAGCGAGTAGCCGATCGCCTCCGACTGCTCGAGCCCTGCCTCGCGGAGCATCCGCTTCGCGTCGGCCTGCGACTGCTCGAGGTCGACGACGAGCGCCCTGATCTCGCCGGCGCCGTGCCAGTCGAGAAACTCGTTTCCCTGGACGCTCGCGGCGAGCAGGCGGGAGATCAGCGTCGACTTGCCTGCCCCGGTGTGGCCGAGCACGATCGTGCGAGCCGAGCGGACGATCAGCGGGCCAAGCAGCTCGTCGCCGTGCTCGGGATCGGGAAGCGCGCAAAGCTGACGGGCCGTCAGAACCTGGAAGATGGGCTCGGCGCCGCGCGCTTCGCGTACGAGCTTCGCGGGTCGCGGCGGTAGCCGCTCTCTCGGTCGAAGAGCAGTCCCCACGCTTCGCCGACGGGCAGGCGGCCGGCCCGATCTTTGAGGAACCGCAGCCGGGAGTAGCCGTCGGAGACGCGCTCGACCGCGACGATGATCTCGGCGCCGCGTACGGCTGCGCCTGAGCCAGCCAGGTCGTGGACCGTCAGCGCCGGTTGCACGCCGACGGGAGGCTTGCGCGGGTGGGCGCCGAGCACGAGCGCGAACTCGTGGCGGGCCCGGAGGCCGTCGAGCCGGCGCATCAGGTCGTCGATCTGGCGCTCGGCGTTCGCATCCTCGGCGCGGTGAAGGAAAGGGCTGCGCTGGCCGTTGCCGGCGGAGAAGGCCGTGCGTGTCTGGGGTCTAGATCATTGGCCGTACACCGTCGACGTCGAGTTTGTGCAGGGTGACGGTGGCCCAGTTGCCACCGGGGTTCTGATCCGGCGGAACTTCGCTTACGACGAGCAGCAGGGCTTCGCCGACGGCTTGGAGCTCGTACCCGTTTCGGGCCGCGATGTACGGCGGATGCCGCTAGACAGGGTGATCGCGGCTGCGCTTGCCGCCGTCAGCGAGCCGTCTTCGGCCGAGGGCTGGGCCGGCCGTGTGGGGAAGGCAATCACCCCTCGCGGCTTGCCGGAGCGCGGCCGCTCGAGCAAGTTCTACGCCCAGATCGCCAACCTCTACCGGGAGCTGGCGCAGCGCGATGTCGCTTCCCCCGTCCAGGAAATCGCGCGGCGCAAGGGTGTTCCGCCGAACCGCGTACACCAGTGGGTGCATCGCGCCCGGGAGATGGGATTCCTCGAGCCGTCCGCGCGGAGTCGCCAGAGGAAGGGGCGGAACGGTGGCGAGTAGCTGGATCGCGATTCGTGTCACGCGAGCGGGCGAGAAGCGCTACCGCGTCGAGTACCGCCTTGGTGGCCGCGAGGCTCCGACCCGCTACGCCGGTTCGTTCAAGACGAAGCGCGAGGCGCTCGCCCGCAAGGCGTACGTCGCCGGTGAGCTTGCCGCGCTGCGCATCCCCGAGCTCGCGACGCTCGAGCTGAAGCCGTCGTCGACGGTGGCCGCTGCCTGCGAGCGCTGGCAGGCGTCCCGTGTCGACGTTGCCGAGGCGACCGCGATCCAGCATCGAACGGCGGTCAACCGGGCGCTGCCGATCCTCGGCGCCCGCCGCGTTGACGAGGTCAGCGCCCAGGACGTCGCCGATCTCGTCGCCGCCCTGCACGCTGCGGGCAAGGCTCGCGAGTCGATCCGCAAGACAAAGACCGCGCTCGGAATGGTCTTCGACCACGCCGGCGTGAGCCCCAATCCGGCCCGTCATCCGAGCGTGAAGCTTCCGCGGGAAGAGGCCGAGGAGCCGAGCCCGCCCCCCGGCCGCTCACCTGGAGGCCGTCTACCGGCTGCTGCCGACGAAGCACCGCCTGCCGTTCCTGTTTCTCGACTGGTCTGGTGCTCGCGTGAGCGCGATCGACCTGACGCTCGTCGGCGACTACGACGAGCAGCGTCGGCGCATCCGGCTCCGGAAGGCGACGACGAAGACGCGGGCGGCGCTCTGGATCGAGCTGCATCCCGTGCTCGCCGATGCGCTCGAGCAGGAGCTGGGGCCGCGTGAAGACCGCGACCCCGGTCGGCGGCTGTTCGCGGGGAGCGGCGCCGATGCGCTGCGCACGTCGATCGCGAAGGCGTGTCGGGCGGCTGCGATTCCGCTGTTCAGCCCGCATGACCTGCGGCACCGCCGCGTCAGCCTGCTCCACCTTCGCGGGGTTCCGTGGGCGCGGATCGGCGAGCAGGTAGGCCAGCGCAACCTCGCGGTGACCGCGAACACCTACAGCCACGTGCTCGCCGACGAGCGTGAGCTCGACTACGCGGAGCTGCTCGCGTGAGTTCGAGAATCGAGTCGGCGAGGCTCGCCTGGTGCCTACCCCGGTGCCACCCCCGGCGTCAAAAACTGCCGATTAGCAGGCTGCTTCGAGCCCAGTACCGCCCATCACGGAAGGCGCTGGAAACAGCGCTCCCTAGCAGACGCGGAACTTCGAGATCGGCCTCTTCTGGCAGCGACCGACTACTTCGGGAGGAGCGGCGTGCGAGCGCGGTCGCAGAACCTCCTCGGGAGGCGTTCGGCGCACCGGCCTCAGGAATCGATCCTGCGTTCCCTGTGGAAGGAGGAACATCATGCGGACACGTTTTGTCGCTTTGATAGCCACGACAGGTCTGCTCGCACTACCGGCTGCTCCCGCCGTCGCGGGAAACCCGTCGTGCGTCGGCCAGTATGCGTCGACGAACGCGCAGCAGGCCGGCGCAGCTTTTGGAGCCGACATCAGCTTCGGAGCGCAGTTTGCGAACCAGCCGAACTTCGGCGCGGGCGTCGTCGCTCCCTATGCACATCTGCAGCGTGACGCCTGTTAGTGAACGCGCTAGCTGGCCAAGCGAGAGCGAACACATCGATGCGAATCGGAGGCGGACCAGCCAACACGGAGGGAGGGCTCGAATGAGGAAGCTGATTCTGGTCGCGGCGGCGATCGCCGCGGTCGCGGGCGGCGGGATGGCGCTCGCAAGTCATGTGCAGGAGGTCGATCCGGCGACCGTGCCGCCGGGATTCCTGGCGGCGCACAACCGCGTGTCCGACGTGCCCGTCTCCGCATTCGCGCGGGCAGCTGCGGCCGACGGGGCGGAGGTGACGGTTCAGCACATCCGACTCGTGGCGAACCAGCGGATCCCATGGCACACGCATCCGGGGCCGGTGTTCGTGCTCGTCGAGCGGGGAGCGTTCACATACGAGTACGCGCAGGGAACCAGGTGCATCCGGACGACCTACGAGGCCGGCTCAGGGTTCGTCGACCCCGGCTTCGGCGAGGTGCACCAGGCGGCCGCCGGCCCCGCGGGAGCGGAGATCTACGCCGTCACGTGCTCCCGCCCGGCAGCGCGAATCAACTCATCCCGACGGCTCCGGACCCGGACTGCACCTCCTGAGGTGACGCAGGCGCGGAGCCGACGCAATTCACGAGTAGCCGGCTCGGTGGGTTCGAGCCGAGGTCGTCGAACGGGCTCAGACACCTACTCGGAAATGGCCACGATCGCGTCGATGATGACCGGGACGTCGAGCGGCGAAGGCCCTTGCCCTGGCGCGGAGCGGGCGTGCCGCCCGGCCTCACCCCAGATCTCGATGATCAGGTCGCTGAAGCCGTTCACAACCTTCGCGTTGTCGTGGAATTCCGGGGCACTCTGGACGTAGCCGACGGCCCGCAGCCAGCTCGTGACCCGGTCGAGATCCCCGAGCTCGTGTTTGAGCGAGGCAATGATCGAAAGCGCAGCCAGCCGCGCTGCCTCATACCCTTCTTCGACGGTCAAATCGCGGCCAACGACACCCTGGACGAGAACCGTCGAGCCGTCGATTGCAGGGTGCCCCGAGATGTAGGCGAGGCCGCCGTAGACGTTGACCAGCTTGAAGTTGCCCGGAGGAAGCATCGGTGCGGGCAGCGCCAGTCCCAGATCTTCGATGCGCGCCTCGATCCGGCTCATACGGCGAGGATAACTCTCCCGTCCCGGGCTACCAAGTCGACTCTTCGGGGATCTGACGGACGCGGGCCTGGTCGGAGACGAGCGTTCTTTGGGTAGGTGATGAACGTCCTAGACGGTGAGTTTCAGTTCTCGCGCTCGGAGTTCGACTGCACCTGAGGGTGGGTTGGGGGGTACCGTCTTCGGCGCCACTGACACCTCCTCGCTAGCATCGCCGGGGTGCGCGTCGCCAACTCTCCGAGGACGCGTTAGCCGTCTCGTCATGCTCGACCGCCGCCTACTCCTCCTCTCCTACTTCGAGCCGGACGACGTTCCGAAGCTGATTCGTGCCGTCCGCGCGACGGCGACGCCGGCCGGCACCCGGATCTACGTCGGCAGCTACGGGGTCAACGCGCCCGTGGCCCGGCAGGTACAGGAGTTGAAGCGCGGCCTGTACGCGCCCATGTTTCCCATCAAGCCGACCTCGTTCTGGAACCGGCGCAGGGTCGACGGAGCCCACGACCCACGGTACGAGGGCAAGCTGCCGTCGCTCCCATCGCTCCTGGGACTGCCCTCGAGGGATCGGCTTGCCTGGGGGAGGGAACTGGGGCGACGGTTCCGCGACGAGATGCGGATCGCAGAGGAGGAGGGGGTCCGAGTCGACGCTTGGCAGTTCGACGAGCTCGTCTCGGAGCTCAGTGGGAAGGATGGGCGACGATGGCGCGACTTCACCCGGGGCGCCCTCCACGGCCTCAATCTTGGACGCCCGGAGTTCAGCGACGGGCCGCGGGTCGGCTTCGTCTGGGCGTCGCTTCCGGCCCTCCAAATTGCGCGCCTCCCGGTCGACTCGGAGCTCGGAGCGTTCTGGCGAGCCCTGGCGAGCGCCACGTTCCGGCTGGTCGGCGAGGAGTACCCGGTGTTCGCCGGGAACCCCGCGGACGCGGCGCGGGCGAATGCGGCCGAGTACCGGCTCTTGGCCGGCTCCCGCGGCACGATCCGCCGTGAGCTCGCCGCCCGCTACATGGTCGGGATGACACCGGGGTGGCACCTGGCCCGTGGGCTCCGGGGCAACACGTCTCACTGGCCGCGCGCCCAGGTCAACCGCTGGCGCGCGAAGTTCGTGGACGAGCGCGAGCAAATCGGATCGGCGGGGTTCGGCGCGTACCACTTCAGGTTCGAGAACAGCTCGGAGCAGGTGATGAAAGACACTCTCGCCGGCCTCGCCCGGGGCCTAGATGGGTGATGCCATGAGATCGTTCGTTCCGGGGCGCGAGCTGGCCGCTCTGGGGCGCGGCGTCAGGCCGGTGGCGATGCTGGCAGCATCGGTGGCGGACTGGCGACGTCGAAGCGGACGGTCGTGGGCGGGCGCCGCCAAGGCGCCCGGCTGGGGCCGGGAGCGGCCCAGACGCGTCAGATCGTCCATCCGGACGCGCGAGATCGTGGCATCACCCATTTAGCCTGAGAAGGCTCGGCGGAGCCGCTCGAGCCCGGTGTCCAGCTGGTCGTCGGTCACTGCGAGGGAGAGCCGGGCCCTGCCTGCACCCGACGGGCCGAACCCCTCCCCGGGCGCGAGCGCGATCCGAGACTCCGTGAGCAGACGCTCGACGGTGACGCCCTCCGGAAGCTCGAGCCAGACGTAGAAGCTCCCCTCACAGACGGGTCGTTCGATTGCGCACCCGTCGAGCACTTCGAAGACCCGGTCGCGACGCGCCTGATAGCGGTCGCGTCGCTCGAAGACCGAGTCCTGCGGGCCGGTGAGCGCGGCGATGCCCGCCTCCTGCACGGCGGTGAAGATTCCGGCTCGGGTGTGATCCTGGAGGAGGTCCAACCGCTCGACGATCTCGGAGTTGCCCACGACGAAGCCGAGGCGCCACCCGGCCATCCCGTAGGTCTTCGACATCGAGAACATCTCCACGCCCACGTCCTTTGCGCCCGGCGTGGCGAGGAAGCTCTCGGGGCTGCGCTCGTCGAACACGAGATCACCGTAGGCAAGGTCGTGCACGACGGCGGCCCCGGTCTGCTCCGCGAACGAGACCGCGTCGGCGAACGTCCCCGGCGGAGCCACGACCGCGCACGGATTGGAGGGATAGTTCAGGTAGACGGCGGCGATGTCGTCCCGAGGCGCCTCGTCGAAAGCCGGCGCCCATCCGGACGCAGGATCGAGCCGGAGGCCCACGAGCCTGGCCGCGGCGAGTGCGACGCCGGACGGGTAGTCGGGGTAGCCCGGGTCGGGGAGCAGAATCGTGTTGCCGCGCTCCGCGAGCACCAGCGCGAGCTCGACGAGCGCGGTCTTCGTCCCGGGGACGACGGCGACTTCCGTCTCCGGGTCGAGCTCCACGCCGTAGAGCGACCGGTAGCGCTCGGCGATTGCCACACGGAGCTCGGGGAGGCCTCGAAACGGCGGATACCCGTGGGCCTGCGGCTCACTGGCAGCAGTCGCCAGACGCTCGACCACATGCCGGGGTGGGCCTACTTCCGGGTTTCCACGGCCGAGGTCGATGAGTGGCTCGCCGCTGCCTCGAGCCGCCTCCGACACTCGGGCGAGCAGGGCGGTGAAGTATTGAGGTGGAAGCCGGTCGAGTCTCGCCGGCCGTGGACGCACCTCGCGGATCCTAGTGCGGGAGGAGCGCCTGCACGATCCGGCCGGTGACATCGTCGCGGTCTTCGACACGGACTACGAGTCTCGGTCCGCGGTTCGACTCCCGGCTGTCAAAGGTGAGCTCACGTGCGCCGCGTGTGGTGATCGCCAGGCTGATGTCCTCGTCCCCGCTCACCAGTGAGGTGACCTCGACGGCGCTCCAGATGCCCTGGCGCACGGGCTTCGACGACGCATAGCGCAGCGAGAAGCGCGGCGCGTTCGAGTAGGTGAGGCCGGCTTCCCGCCAGCGGTGCTCGTCGACTCGTCGCACTTCGTAGCTCGTGCGCCTCGCCCGGCTTGTATGGAGGAGGAGGATCACGCTCGCCACGTTGCTCGTGAGCTTGCCGGGGTGAAAGCGCAGGTAGGTGGTCGCGACCGGCGAGCTGTTCACTCGGAGCACTTTCGCGCGGCCGTAGTTTGCGCGGGGCAGCGAAGCGGTGACATACGTGTCGGCCACTGGCTTGAACGCACGGATCTTGGCCGGAGGGTCGGTTGCGGCCGGCGCCTGGCCGGTCAGGGCCACGGTCGTGACCGTTCCGGCCGCGAGCAGCCTCCAGCCGTACCTAGTCCGTGCGGGCTCTTGGGAACGCATGCCTGTTCGACCTCATGAGAGGTCTACTCCAAGTAGCCCCCAGGGGAGCTGAACCCTTACGAGCCCGAGCTAGCTTGCGGCCGGGATGCGTCCGGCTGGGACCTGCACGGCCATCGCCTTCTTCAGCACGGCGAGTGCCTCGTCGGCCCGGCCCTCGGCTTCGTGAAGCGCGGCCAGCTTGCCGTACAGCTCGAGGAGATAACGGTCGGAGTCAGCCTCGAGCTTCTCGGCGGCCTCCTCGTAGAAAGTCCGCGCCTGCCCTGTGTCGCCAAGGAGCTCGTAGATCTCACCGAGCAGCGCGAGGCCGCGGCCGGCGTCGTTGGAAGCAGCGTCAGCCAGGGCGCGGGTGCTTTCAGAGGCCAGCTGCCTGGCCTCGTCACGGCGGTTCACCTGAACGAGCGCCCGCGCCCTCTCGAGCTGGAAGAGGGCGATCTCGAGCTTGCTTCCACCCGCTTCGATCAGGGGCAAACCGCGGTCGATGAGATCCAGCGCCTCCGCGGGGTTTCCGCGGTCGAGCTCGACGTGGGCCAGGAGCTGGTGCGCGCGAGCCGCATACTGGGTGTGCTCGGTCAGCTCCAGGAGCGCGAGTGCCTTCCGGGCGCAGCCCGCCGCGGTCGAAGCGTTGCCGCGCAATGCATGGAGCCGCGACTGGGACCAGTAGATGCGGGCGCGAAAAAGAGGGTCGGCAGCGTGGGGGGCATGCTCGACGGTCTTCTGCAGCAGCTCCTCTGCCTCCGAGAACTCCCCCGCGTCGATGTATGCGTTCGCGAGCAGCACGCCGAAACGGACGGTCTCGATCGAGTCTCCCCGCTCCTCCGCCTCTCGCAGCGCCTGCCGGAAGATCCTGATCGCCGGCGAGTAGTCACCGACCATCGCATGGGAGCGACCGAGGGTGTCCGCGAGCGCCGGCTGTGAGGCCGCCTCGAGATTCGCGATCCGAAGGGCTTCCTCGAGCAGCTCGATCGCCTTCCGCGGCTCGCCGCGGTCATGGGCGATCTGGCCGAGGCCCGCGAGCGCCCGTGATCGAATCGCGGTCGTCTGAGCTCCGTCGCTGACCTCGTTGTACAGACGGTCGGCCGCCTCGATGTCGCCCAGCCGGAGCGACACCTCCGCGTCGAGGAGCTTGCGATCCTCGCCTCCGGCTTCCCTCTCGAGCCCGGTCGCAAGAAAGTCCTCGCTGACCCCCAGCCTCCGGCCCATCTCGCGCAAGAGCTGCAGCGAGGGGATTCGTTCTCCGGCCTCGATCCGCGAGATGTAGGCCGGAGAGCAGCCGTCGAACGACAGTTGCCTCTGGCTGATGCCGACTCGCTCCCGAGCTCGGCGAAGGCGCCTGCCTACCGCAGCCGGGTCGTCGACATGAGTTGACTTTCGTCGTGGCACGGCAGCAGCCTACCCCCCGATCTGAGGGGTTCGTCGTTTTCCATTGGCGAGGCCCTCCACGAACGACCCGGAGCGGGCGTGGCGGTCAAGTTCTACTGGGAGATCGCCTCGACGACCTGACCGGTCTGGCTGTCGTCCCCGTGACGCGCGACGTCGGCCTGCGCCACGATTCCGACCAGGCGGCCGTCCTCCTCCACCACCGGGAGCCGTCTGACCTGGTGCTGCGCCATCAGCCTCAGCGCCTCACCGAGCTCCTGTTGGGGGTCGACTGTGACCAGGTCGGTCGACGCCACCTCGCGTACGGTCGTCGAACGAGGATCCTGGCCTTCGGCGACCACGCGAATCGCGATGTCCCGGTCGGTCAGCGTGCCGACGAGCCGGTCTCCTTCGACCACGGGAACCAGGCCGACGTCGTCGTCGCGCATCGCCTGCGCAGCCTCGATCACCGTCTGGTTCGCGCCCACCGTGCGTGGGTTCTCCGTCATCAGGTCGCGAATGCTCTTTCCCATTGCTCTCTCCTTCCGTCGTTTCCCCCGGCGGCTTTCCCGTAGCCAGGGGGCGCGAAACGGAGTGGTGCAAGCGGCGACCTAGTCCGCGCCGGGGTCGTCCTCGGCGTCTGTGTCTTCTTCTGCCTCGGGGTCCGGGATCGGCGACCCGTCGACCTCCTCGTTTCGATCGTCCTCTCGGGGATGCTGAGATACCGTCTCGTCCATGCGCGTCATCCTGCCCGATTCTTCCGAGCTGGAACTCCCCGACGGCGCGTCGGGGCTCGACGCCGCCGCTGCGATCGGCCCGAAACTCGCGCGCGAAGCGGTGCTCGTACGGGTGAACGGTGTCGTGCAAGACCTCCGGTTGCCGCTCGAGGACGGAGAGCCGATCCAGATCCTGACGACGCGCGATCGAGACGATCCGGACGCCCTCGCCGTCCTTCGCCATTCGACGGCGCACCTCCTCGCCGAGGCCGTCCGCCGCCTGTATCCCGGCGTGAAGATCGCGATCGGGCCGCCGATCGCGAACGGGTTCTACTACGACTTCGAGTTCTCCGAGCCGATCGGCGAGGACGCCTTGCAGCGGATCGAGGCCGAAATCGGCCGCGAGCTCGAGGAAGGGCGGAGCTGGAAGCGGGAAGAGGTCTCCGGCGAGGCGGCCCGAGAGCGGTTCGAAGCAGAGGGCGAGCCGTACAAGGTCGAGCTCGTCGAAACCGCAGAAGGCGACATCTCCCTCTACACCCAGGGCGAGTTCACCGACCTGTGCCGCGGGCCGCACCTGCAGGACTCGGGGCCGATCAAGGCCGTCAAGCTCACCGGCCTCGCCGGAGCCTACTGGCGTGGCGACGAGCGCAACACGCAGCTGACGCGCATCTATGGAACGGCCTTCTACTCGGAGGCCGACCTGAAGGAGCACCTCGAGAGGCTCGACGAGGCGCGTCGGCGAGATCATCGAAGACTCGGCCCGCAGCTCGACCTCGTCCATCTCTCCGATCACGCGCCGGGGATGCCGTTCTGGCATCCGAAGGGGATGGTGATCTGGAACACCCTGGAGGATCTCCGCCGCAGCGAGAATGCGAAGCGCGGCTACCTCGAAGTGAAGACGCCGCTGCTCTACGACGTCCAGACCTGGCAGACGTCCGGGCACTGGGAGAAGTTCCGGGACGACATGTTCGTCGTCCCCTATGGCGAGGAGCGGGCGCTCGGGCTGAAACCGATGAACTGCCCCGGCCACATGCTCATGTTCGGGAGCGCTCTCCGAAGCTATCGCGACCTGCCGCTCCGCTACGCAGAGTCGTCGACTCTCCACCGCAACGAGCGCGCCGGCACGCTTCACGGCCTGCTCCGCGTCCAGCACGTGACGCAGGACGACGCGCACATCTTCTGCACCCGCGAGCAGATCGAGGAGGAGATCTTCGGTTGCCTCGACTTCGCGAAATCGGTCTACGACCTCTTCGAGATGGAAGCGAGGTTCGAGCTCTCCACACGGCCGGAGAACAAGCTCGGCACCGACGAGGAGTGGGACTTCACGGAGGAGGCCCTGAAAGCGGCGCTCGAGCGCCGCGGAGTCGCCTACGAGCTCAACGAGGGAGACGGAGCGTTCTACGGGCCGAAGATCGATCTGCACATGAACGACGTCCTCGGCCGCTCCTGGCAGATGGGGACGATCCAGCTCGACGCCCAGATGCCGGCACGCTTCGGGTTGAGCTACATGGGCGCCGACAACGAGGAGCACACCCCATACGTCGTCCATCGGGCGCTCCTGGGCTCGCTCGAGCGGTTCATCGGAATCCTGATCGAGCACTACGCGTGCGCCTTCCCGCTGTGGCTCGCGCCGATCCAGGTGCGCATCGTCCCCGTCGGTGAGGGGCACCGGAAAGCCGCTGCGGCCGTGGCGGAGCGGCTCGCAGCAGCGGACATTCGCGTGGACTTGGACGAGCGCGACGAGACTGTCGGACGCAAGATCCGCGACGCGGAGGTCGAGAAGGTTCCCTATGTCGTCGTCTTCGGCGATCGTGAGTCCGAGGACTCGCTCTCCGTGCGCGAACGAGGTGGGGCGCAATCGTCACCGAGTCTCCACGAATTCCTACGCGAGCTCGTTGCTAAGGTATGAGCCTGCAAGTAGGGGCGCAGCCGTTCCTCACCTTCCGCAGCGCGGAGACGCGCGGCGCGGAGGTTCAGGCAAGACGAGGAAACGTGTGAGCCGCTGCCTGCAGCGGTTTTGTCGTTGAGAAGGAGGAGAGAGCAGAGCTTGGTGAAGAGCCTTTGAGGCCACGGCGGTTCGTTCGCCCTGAGCCTGCCCCGGAGCCGCAGACCAGGATCAACGAGCGGATCCGTTCCGCGCAGGTGAGGCTGATCGACGAGGACGGGTCGCAGGTCGGCGTGAAGCAGACGAGCGACGCGCTCGAGTATGCGTACGGAAAGAACCTCGATCTCGTCGAGGTCGCCCCGCAGGCCGCACCGCCCGTCGCCCGGGTCATGGACTACGGGAAATTTCGGTACCAGGAAGAGCAGAAGGCGAAGCTCGCGAGAAAGCACCAGTCCCAGGTCCACGTCAAGGAGATCAAGCTCAGACCGAAGATCGCAACGCAGGATTACGAGACCAAGAAGGGCCATGTCGTCCGGTTCCTCAACCAGCGGGCGAAGGTGAAGGTCACGATCATGTTCCGGGGCAGGGAGACCAGCCATCCGGAGCGGGGCCGGGATCTCCTGATGCGGCTCGCTGAGGACGTCAAGGAGCTCGGCATCGTCGAGTCGCCGCCGCTCCTCGACGGGCGGAACATGGTCATGGTGCTCGGACCTACGAAGAACGCGGGAGTTTCCAGAGATGCCAAAGCAGAAGACATCCAGAGCAGCCAAGAAGAGATTCAAGGTGACCGGAGCGGGGAAGCTGCTGCGCCGACGGGCGATGCAGAGCCACCTGCTCGAGAAGAAGTCCGCGAAGCGCAAGCGTAGTTTCCGCCGGCTCGTCGATCTCTCCGGTCACGACGCGCGCGAGGTCACGCGCATGCTCGGCGGCCGCAAGAGAGGCGGCGGATAATGGCTTGCGATCCTTGGTTCTCGCGGCCGGTGACCACGATCTGGTCTGGATGTGATCGCTGATGCCCCGCGTCAAACGTTCTGTTCACGGCCGCAAGAAGCGGCGGAAGGTGCTGGAGGCGGCGAAGGGCTACCGCGGTCTCAAGCACTCGACCTATCGCGCGGCGAAGGAGCAGGTCGAGCATTCCCTCGTCTACGCATACCGTGACCGAAAAGCCAGGAAGCGCGAGTTTCGCCGTCTCTGGATCATCCGGATCAACGCGGCCGTACGGGCGCACGGCCTCTCGTACAACCAGTTCGTCTCAGGGTGTCGCAAAGCCGGCATCGAGCTCGACCGGAAGGTGCTTGCCGAGATCGCCGTGACCGATCCGGACGGCTTCGGCAAGATCGCCGAACAGGCGCGCTCAGCGCTCGACAGCTGACCGCCGAGCTCGAGCAGGTCTTTCTCCAGCAGGCCGACCAGTGCGAGCGCACGGGCTCGCAGCTGTACGCCGACGTCTGCCGCCGCCTGGCGCGCGAGCCGGTCGTCGCCGACGTGGTGCGGGACGACCGATGGGATCGTGCCCTTCAGCTCCTCGGCGGGCTTCACTATCTGGCCCTCCGAGACGGGATCGACCCCTGGGGCGACCCGGCGGCTGCCGTCACCGAGCACGCGGACTGGCTCCGTGGATTCGTTGCTGAACACGGCATCCAGACGAACGAGGTTCAGCGGAGCTGGATGCTGCTGCCCTGCTTCCTCGAGATCGTCAGGCGCACGGGCACCGAGATTCTCGACCTGATCGAGATCGGTCCGAGCGCGGGCCTCAACCTGGTCTGGGATCGCTACCGCTACCGGTACGAGAACGGCGGGTGGGGCAAGGCGGACGCCGCGCTCGAGCTCTCCGGCGAGGAGCGGCGACCGGTGCCGGGAAGCCTCTGGGGCTTCGTCCCGTGGGTTCGACGGCGGCGAGGCATCGATCTTTCACCGCTCGACCTGACGCGCGACGAAGACACTTTGCTCCTGAAGGCGTTCGTCTGGGCAGACCAGCAGCATCGCCTCGAGCGGTTGAACAGGGCCGTGGAGACTCTGCGAACCAATCCGCCGGTGCTCGAGCGCGGAGACGCCGCCGAACGACTTCCCGAACTGCTTGCCGAACGACAGCCCGGCGCCCTGACGATCGTCGTCCAGACGGCGGTCACCGGGTACCTCGGCGAGCGTGCCGAGCGCATCGTCGGCGCTCTCGAGGACGCAGCTCGACAGTTTCCGCTGGCCTTCGTCTGGACCGCAAGGCCGGCTCCCGACGTCCACGACTACTGGGGGCTCTGGGTCCGGATCTGGCCGGAGGGGGAGCCGTTCCTGATCGAACACGCCGGCTTCCACGGCCAGTGGCTCGAGTGGCTCGGAGAGGACGAGTGATCACTTCCGCCTCCAACCCACGGTTGCGGCTCGTACGCCGACTGGCCTCAAGCGGTCAGCGTGAGCGGCTGGGCCTCTTCAGTTGTGAGGGCGAAGATCTGATCCGGGCGGCGCTCGAGGCCGGGCTCGAGCCGGTCGACCTCCTGGTCGACGGCGAGCGTCCGCCGGATGGACTCCCTCCGGGCGGAGAGGTCGAACCGGGCCTCCTTGCGGAGCTGTCGGTGCTGGGCCATCCACCCAGGGCGATCGGAGTGTTCCGCCGCGAAGACCTTCCTCGCCTTGAATCACCAGACGCACCTCCTGTCGGTCTCGCTCTCTGGAAAGTTGCCGATCCAGGCAACATCGGAACATTACTTCGTGCGGCGGACGGACTGGGGCCTGCGTCCGTGGCCCTCTCGCCCGGATGCGCCGATCCGACCAGTCCAAAGGCCCTCCGTGCCTCGGCGGGAGCGATCTTTCGAGTGCCCCTCGGGCGCTTCGACGATGCGGGTGCGAGGCGGATCGCGCTCGTGGCTCAGGGAGAGACGCCGCTCGAGTCGGTGGAGCTACCGGCCCGGACGACGTTCGTCCTCGGTGCGGAGCGTCAAGGCCTGCCGGACGACGTCCTCGCCGGTTGCGATGAGCGTGCGACGATTCCGCTGTCGCCGGCGTCAGAGTCTCTGAACGTCGCCATCGCGGGCTCGATCGCGCTCTACGAGTGGAGCCGACGCCACAGGTAAAATCGTGCCGTGGTGCGGGTCTCGAATGTCTGGGTGTCGCCTGCGAAGAACAGCGGGCGAATGGATCCGCGGGACCGGGTGCAGGCGATCGAGAACCACGGGCTCGATGGATGCGCGCACGCTCGGCCCGGCACGAAGCGCCAGGTGCTCTTCGCCTCTGTCGAGCATCTCCGGGCGGTCGGAGTCGAGCCTGGCCTGACCCGCGAGAACTTCACGGTCGAGGGCGCCGACGTCGAGCAGTGGCCGGTGGGTCAGCAGGTGAAGGTCGGGGAGGCGCTCTTCGAGATCACGATGGTCTGCGACCCCTGCAGCAGGATGGACGAGATCCGTCCGGGGCTCCAGGAGGAGCTGATGAATCGCCGCGGGATGCTCGCCCGCGTGATCGAGACCGGCGAGGTCGCCGCCGGCGACGAGATCCAGCTGCTCTAGGAGGGTTTGGCGCAATACCGGCCTGTGCCGCCAGGCCGCGCTGCTCGCCCC
>JACDAN010000189.1 GCA_013695385.1 Actinomycetota bacterium
CGCGTGCTGGAGGCGCTCGGAGACATGCGTGAGCGCTTCGGCGCCTACGAGCCGGCGCTTGACGCGTACACCCAGGCGCGCGAGGCGCACGATCGACCGCTCGACCGCGCCCGCGTCGTCGCGAGGATCGCCCACTGCCTCGACCGCGGGGGGCGCTACGACGAGGCGGTGGAGGCCTTCGCCGAAGCGCGCGCGCTGACGGGTGCCGAAGAAGGACCCGGCACCGGGCTGAAGACACTCGCGACCATAGAGATCGGCCTCGCAAGCGTCGCCTACCGTCGGGCGGCCTATCCGGATGCGATTGCAAACGCAACGGCTGCCGTAGATCTCGCGGAGCGCGCCGACCTCCCGGATCTGGTCGCGCATGCGCTCGTCGTGGCAGGCGTTGCCCACACCGACCTGGGTCACGCCGAGGCGGTTCCGCTCTTCGAGCGCTCGATCGCGATCAGCGAGGAGCACGGGCTCCACCGCATTCGCGGCTCGGCCCTCAACAACCTCGGTATGCACCACTACGCCGAAGGACGGTGGGACGAAGCCGTCGAGCGCTATCGCGCCAGCCGGGAGGCGAAGCTCTACGCCGGCGACCCGCTCGGTGCAGCCGTGCAGGACAACAACGTCGCAGAGGTGCTCTCCGACCAAGGACGGCTCGAGGAGGCGGAGCTCCTCTTCCGCGACATGGTGCGGGTGAGCCGCGCAGCGCGCTTCCCGATCGGCGCGGCGCTCGGCACCAGCAACCTGGGCCGCCTGGCGGCCCGCGACGGCCGCTTCGCCGAGGCGCACGAGCTGCTGGGCGAGGCGGCAACCGCGTTTTCCGCCATCGAGGCCGGCCGCTACGTCAACGAGACGAACGCCCGCCGCGCTGAGTGCCTCGTCCTCGAGGGCCGGTACTCCGAGGCGCTCGAGGCCGCCTCCGCCCTGCTCGAGGCCGCGCGTGAGACGCCGTTCGGCGGGCTGGAGGCGCTCGTCGAGCGCACGATCGGGCTGGCGCTGCATCAGGCGCGCAGGCCCGACGAAGGCGTGCAACACCTCCTCGAGAGCCTCCGCATCGCGCGCGACCTCCAGGCCCTCTACGAAGAGGCGCTCACGCTGCGCGCGTTGGCGGACACGAAGGCGCCAGACGCCGACGCCCGCCGCGCGGAGAGCGACGCGATCCTGGCTCGGCTCGGCGTCGTCTCCCTCCCCAAGGTGCCACTGCCCTAGCCCGCCTCGATCGGGCCGACGCCGCGGACTCTGCCGACGGCACACCAGGCCCTGGCCGAGAGCGTGAACGGGCTGTCGGGCGGCGGGCCAAGACGGCGTGCGAACTCCTCGCGCAGTCGGTCGCGCGCCTCGTCGTCGAGGGAAGCTGCATACGCGCCGGCGGGACCGACGCCGGATGGGAATGGTGACCAGAGGTCCTCGAAGTCGTGGTAGGCGGCATCGACGTCGATCGGTGAAACGTCGACCTCGTCGAGGCCGGCGGTCCGCCAGAGCGCGGCCAGCTCTTCCGGCGTGGCGAAGCGCATCGTGTTCTGCTCCATCGACGCGGTCGCGCCAGCGGGGTCGAGGGAGGCCGCAGCCTCCCAGAAGGCTCGGAGCATCGTCATCCCGCCGCCGTAGTCCCAGACGCACCCCGCCACCACTCCGCCCGGGCGAGTTACCCGTGACATCTCACGCACGCCCAGCTCGGGATCGGCGAGAAAGTTGACGACGAGCTGCGACAGAGCGGCGTCGAACTCGTCATTTCCGAATGGAAGCGACTCGGCCGACCCGACGACGACGCGCGCCCCCGGCACGCGGGCCTGAGCCGCCTCGACGAACGGCTCCGATGGATCGAGGCCCGTCACGTGCTCCGCTCCCAGAACGCCGGCCAGTGCGGCCACGAGCGCGCCCGATCCGCAGCCGACGTCAAGGGCCCGCTGGCCCGCACCCACGCGCGCCGCGTCGCACATCGCGCGGGCCAGGGGCGGGCTGTAGCGGCCGACGAATCGATCGTAGATCTCGGCGGACACCCGGAACATGGCTTCCCGATCGGCCAAGGTCACCATTGTCTCACTGGCTACCCTGGGAGTCATGGACGCGCTCACCGTTTTCAGCCCCGGGACGCGCACCTGGTTCGAACAGACCTTCGACGGTCCGACGCCCGCGCAGGAGCTCGGCTGGCCGAAGATCGCCTCCGGCGCGCACACGCTGATCCAGGCTCCGACGGGCTCGGGGAAGACCCTTGCTGCTTTCCTCTACGGCCTCGACCGGCTGGTCGCGAACCCGGGCGAGGGAACACGGCTCGTCTACGTCTCGCCGCTCAAGGCGCTCAACTACGACATCGAGCGGAACCTCCGCGGGCCGCTCGCGGGCCTGCAGGCCGACGTAAAGATCGCGGTTCGCACCGGGGACACGCCGCAGAAGGAACGGCAGAAGATGCTCCGCGAGCCGCCCGACCTCCTGATCACGACTCCCGAATCGCTCTACCTGATGCTGACCTCCCGTGCGCGGGAGACGTTGCAAAACGTGGAGACGCTCATCCTCGACGAGGTCCACGCCGTCGCCGGAACCAAACGCGGCGCTCATCTGGCCCTGACGATCGAGCGGCTGGAGCGTCTCACGGGAGAGCCGTTCCAGCGGATCGGCCTCTCTGCGACACAGCGGCCGCTCGAGGAGATCGGGAAGTTCGTCGCCGGCGGGCGGCCGATCGAGCTCGTCGACGCCGGCCGCTCGAAGGAGCTCGACCTCGAGGTCGTCGTCCCGCTCGAGGACATGCGCGAGCCCGGTGTCAACGCGGAGATCACCGACATCCTCGGGACCGGGAGCGAGGCGCCGACGCAGTCGATCTGGCCGTCGATCTACCCCAGGATCCTCGAGCTGGTCGGGCAGCACCGCTCCACGATCGTCTTCGTGAACAACCGCCGCCTCGCAGAGCGCCTCGCGCTCCGCCTGAACGAGCTGGCGAACGACGAAGCGGACGCCGAGGAGCCACGCCGCGAGATCGCACGAGCCCACCACGGTTCGCTCGCCCGCGAGCAGCGCCTCGAGGTCGAGGAGCTCCTGAAGCGCGGTCAGATCCCCTGTCTCGTCGCGACTTCCTCGCTCGAGCTCGGGATCGACATGGGTGCCGTCGACCTCGTGATCCAGGTCGAGTCGCCGAAGTCGGTGGCGCGCGGTCTCCAACGAGTCGGCCGCGCAGGGCACGACCTGGCTTCGGTGTCGAAGGGCCGGGTCTTCCCGAAGTTCCGGGCCGATCTGCTCGAGAGCGCCGTCGTCGTCCAGCGCATGAAGGAAGGCGCGATCGAGGAGACGCAGATTCCGCGCAACCCGCTCGACGTCCTTGCGCAGCAGATCGTCGCCGTCGCATCGCAGGAGGAGGTCGAGGTTGACGAGCTTCATCAGCTCGTGAGGCGCGCCTATCCCTTCGCAGACCTCTCCCGCGTCCAGCTCGAGAACGTGCTGGACATGCTGGCGGGCCGCTATCCGTCCGACGAGTTCGCCGAGCTGCGACCTCGAATCGTCTGGGACCGCACGGGGGGTGTGATCCGCGGGCGAGGCGGCGCGGCCCGGTTGGCGGTGACGAACGCCGGGACGATTCCCGACCGCGGGCTCTTTGGCGTCTACCTCGTGGACGGCGGCGGCCGGGTCGGCGAACTGGACGAGGAGATGGTTTACGAGGCCCGTGCGGGCCAGACGTTCATGCTCGGCGCCTCGACGTGGAGAATCGAGGAGATCACCCGGGACCGGGTGCTCGTCTCGCCGGCGCCGGGCGTGCCGGGCGCGATTCCCTTCTGGAAGGGAGAGGGGCCGGGGAGGCCGTACGAGCTCGGCGAGGCGATTGGCAAGGCCTCCCGCGAGCTTGCGTCCCTCACGGACGCTCAGGCGCTCGAACGGTTGACGACCGACTACTCGCTCGACCGCCTCGCCGCGCGGAACCTCCTCAACTTCATCCGGGAGCAGGAGGCGGCGACGACGGCGGTTCCATCCGACAGGTCGATCGTCGTCGAGCGCTTCCGCGACGAGATCGGCGACTGGCGCGTCTGCATCCTGACCCCCTTCGGCGCCCGGGTCCATGCGCCCTGGGCGCTCGCGGTCTCGGCCCGCCTCCAGGAGTCGCACGGCATCGACGCCTCGGTGATCTGGTCGGACGACGGGATCGCCCTTCACTTCCCGGACTCAGATGCGCCGCCCCCGACCGAGGAGCTGCTGCTCGACCCGGAGGAGGTCGAGGACCTCGTGATGGCCGAGCTCGCCGGGACGGCGCTCTTCGGGGCCAGGTTCCGCGAGAACGCCGCCCGCGCGCTGCTCATCCCTCGCCGGCGCCCGGGCGAGCGGACGCCGCTCTGGCAGCAGCGCCTCAAGGCCCAGAGCCTGCTCCAGGTCGCGCGGAAGTACGGCTCGTTCCCCGTGATGTTGGAGACCTTCCGGGAGATCCTCCAGGACCTCTTCGACCTGCCCGCGCTCAAGCGGCTCCTTCGTGGCGTGCAGACGCGGCAGATCGACGTGGTCGACGTCGAGAGCGCGGCGGCCTCACCTTTCTCCTCCTCCCTCCTCTTCGACTACATCGCGACGTACATGTACGAGGACGACACGCCTCCGGCGGAGCGCCGGGCGCAGGCGCTGTCCCTCGACAAGGACCTGCTTCGCGAGCTGCTCGGACAGGAAGAGCTCCGCGACCTCCTCGACCCCGGCGCCCTCGAGCAGGTCGAGCAGAGCCTCAGCGACGACCCGCGGAACGCAGACGAGCTCCACGACGTGCTGATCCGCCGAGGCGACCTCCGGGCGGGCGAGTTCGACGAGGCCTTCGCCGCCGTCCTCGAGGCCGAGCGGCGAGCGTTTCGCGCGCGCGTAGCGGGGGAGGAGCGCCTGATCGGGGCGGAGGACGCCGGCCGCTACCGCGATGCCCTCGGCGTGATGCCGCCGAGCGGCCTGCCCGACAGCTTCCTCGAAGCGACCGAACATCCGCTGCGCTCGCTCCTTGCGCGCTTCGCGCGCGGGCGAGGCCCGTTCACGACGCGCGAGGCGTCGGCCCGGTTCGGAGTGGATCCCGAGCGGCTGGAAGCAGAGCTCACCGCGCTGGAGCGGGAGGATCGCCTGGTGCGCGGCGAGTTGCGGCCCGGCGGCACGGAGCGCGAGTGGTGCGACCCCGACGTCCTACGCCGCATTCGACGAGCCTCGCTCGCGGCGTTGCGGAAGGAGGTCGAGCCCGTCGAGCAGGTGTCGCTGGCCCGGTTTCTCCCGAGCTGGCAGGGGATCGGCCGGCGCGCCACCCTCCGCGAGGCGCTCGTGCCGCTCCAGGGTCTTGCGCTTCCGGCCGCCCTGTGGGAGTCAGAGGTGCTGCCGCGCCGCGTTCCGAGCTACGCGCCCGCGCAGCTCGACCAGCTCTGCGCGACCGGCGAGCTGGTGTGGGTGGGCGCCGGCCTCGACCGGGTCTCCGTGTTCTTCCGAGAGGACGCCGCGGTCCTCGGCCGGCCGGCGGGAGCAGAGCGGCCGGAGGGAGAGGTGCACGACCGAATCCGGCAAACGCTCGGCAAGAGCGCCGAGTTCTGGTTCGACCTTCTCTCGGCAGCGGAAGCCGAGGCCGAGCACACGCTGCCGGCGCTCTGGGATCTCGTCTGGGCCGGTGAGGTCACGAACGACGCGTGGACCCCCCTTCGTGCCGGTCGCAGGTACGGAGTTCCCAAACCCGAGCGGAGGCCGCGGCGCTTCTCCCGCACGAGGGCTACCGCCATCACGGCGACGCAGGGGAGGTGGTCGCTCACAGACCGGCTCTTCGCCGGCGAGCGCGATCCGCGCGCGCTCGCCGAGCTGCTGCTCGAGCGCCAGGGGATCGTCTGTCGAGACGGCGTTCGTGCCGAGGGGATCTCCGGCGGCTACTCCGCGGTCTACGCGGAGATGAAGGCGCTCGAGACCCTGGGTCTCTGCCGCCGCGGCTATTTCGTGGAGGGGCTCGGCGGCGCGCAGTTCGCGCTCGGCGGCGCGGTGGAGCGAATCCGCGAGCTGCGTCCGAAGGAAGACGAGGCCCTCGAGGCGCTCGTCCTGGCAGCCGCAGACCCGGCCCAGCCCTATGGCGCCGCCCTCGCGTGGCCGAAACGGTCGGGGTCCCGGGCGGCGAGGGTGGCTGGGGCCTATGTTGTCCTCCTCGGCGGCGAGGCGGCGCTCTACGTCGAGCGTGGCGGCAAGACGCTCGTTCCCCTCCGCGATCCCGACCCGGACTGGCTGCGCCCCGTACTCGCCGCGCTCGTCGAGCACGTGAAGGGCCAGCGTGGCGCGAAGCGGCTCGCCGTCGAGCGGTTCGACGGGGAGCCGGTGGGCGAGACCGACGCGATGCCCTTGCTCGTGGAGGCCGGGTTCGTCGCCGGTCCCCGGCGGGCGGTGCTCAGGCCCTAGCTGACGATCTTGGTCGACCCAGACCCTGTCACCGGGATCACGACGGGACCGCGGGTGACGGTGCCGCTGCCGACCCAGCGGTAGCCGGGGCTGAAGGCGCCGACCGTGGTCAGCACGAAGCGCTGGGTCGCGTCGGGGCCTGAGAAGTAGAACCCTTCGCCGGCGCTGATATCCGCTCGGTCGGGCTGCTCCGCTTCCCACGTGATCGTGATCGGCTCGCCTTCCGGACAATCGCTGACGTGAAACTCGAAGTTGGTGAAGGCGCCGCTCACGACGTACATGACGAGTGTCGCGTTGGACACGACGTTCGCCGTCGGCGTGCTTGCCTCGGCCACAGAGGGCGACACGACGCCCAGCACCGCGATCAGAAGGGAAGCTGTTACCCCACGCATGGTTCTCCTTTTGTTGAGGAGCAATGACAAAACAACGCGCCGAGGGCCATGGAGATACGGACGCCCGCCAACGGCTTCCCGGCTGCCCGCTGCTAGTCTGGACAAAACATGGACACTCCCTTAACACTGGGTGCTCCAGCAACTCGATCGCGGCGGTTGAGCGTGCAGCCGTATCGACTGGGCTTCGCCGTCAAGGTGCTCGGGAACGGCGGCATCCGTACTCACGACTCACGCCGCTGGCAGAGCGGTCCTCACCTCTCCCGCTCTCTCGAGCTGCTGGAATCCGTGTTCGACTACCTCGACGAGATCGACGTCCGGGTCTACCGGATGTCGAGCAGCACGGTTCCCTACGGCACGCACCCCGACCTGCCCGAGTTCGACTACCGGCGACAGATCGGAGCATGCGAGGCGGAGCTCGATCGATTGGGGGAAAAGGCGCGCTCGCTCGGCTTGCGGCTCTCGACTCACCCCGGGCAGTACACCGTCCTCTGCTCACCCGACCCGGAGATCGCGCGCAAGGCACGCCTGGACGTCGAACAGGATGCGCTCCTGCTCGATTCCCTCGGTGTAGGCCCCGAGGGGGTGGTCGTGATTCACGTCGGCGGAGCCTATGGCGACCCGGCGGCGGCGCTCGACCGGTGGGCCCGATCCTTCGAAAGGCTCTCCGACCGCGCGAAACAGCGGGTGGTCGTGGAGCACGATGAGCGCTGCTTCGACGTCGACGACGTGCTCGAGCTCCACGGCCGGACGGGCGTGAAGGTCGTCTTCGATTTGCATCACCACCGTTGCAAGCCCGCCCGCGGTCGCACCGGGGTCGCCGAGGCACTTGAGGCTGCTCTCGACACCTGGCCGATGGGTGTGCGGCCCAAGGTGCACGTCTCGAGCCCACGGACAGAGCTCCGCCTCGTCGGCGGGTCTCCGCGCCCGCCGCTCCTCGACCAGCATGCCGATTTTCTGAGCCCCTGGGATCTCCTGGCGCTGCTGGACGCGGCAAACCGCCCTCTCGACATCGTCGTCGAGGCGAAGGCGAAGGATCTGGCCGTCCTCTGGGTCAGGCGAGCGCTGGAGCGCATCGCGCCGGATGTTTGCCTTGCCGAAGGGAACGGCGGGCCCGCCTAGCGGGAGAGCCGTCCGAGAACCGCACCGAACAGCGCGTGCCGAATCGTCGCCTGGGCGAAGGCTCGCGGGTTCGAGAGGAGAGGAGGAATCCCCTCCTCTCCGCGGGCGGGGTGGTAGCGATCCACGAAGAACGAAAGCGGGTAGAGGCCGACGTGCTCGATCATCGCCATCCCGAGCGCGAGGCGTCTCTTTTCGATCGGGAGCCGTCGCCGGACCCGGTCGAACGCGAGCCCGAAGAGCCCCCCGTTCACCGCGTGGATCGTGTAGCCGGCCGGTCGCCAGAGCGGACCTCGGGTGACGACCTTGCCGAGGAGCGCGACGTCCGAGTAGTCGCAACGGAAGAGTCGGCGGTCGATCGGCTCGAGGAGCGCCCAGACCGTGGCGGCCACTGCGCCGGCGGCGGCGGGGTGGAGGCGTCCCTCGGTCACAATCGAGAGCATGCCGGAAGGTGATTCCCTCTATCGCGCCGCGCGTCGCCTCCAGGTGCTCGTCGGCGAGACGGTGGAGGCCGAGAGCCCCAACCCCCGGGCTCGGGCCACGGGAGTCGCAGAGCACCTCGACGGGCGGCGGCTGGAGCGGGTCGAGGCAATCGGGAAGAACCTCCTCCTGAGCTTCGAGGGCGGGCTCGTCCTGCGGAGCCATCTTCGGATGAGTGGCCGCTGGACCGTCCGCGACCGCGACTCCTCGACGCGCGGTCGGCCTTGGCTCATCCTGCGTGGCGCGGCGCGGGAGGCCGTCCTGTGGGGCGGCCCCGTGCTCGAGCTCAACAAGCGGGCGATCCGCAGGCTCGGTCCGGACATCCTCGCCCGCCCCCCTGATCTCGACAGGATGGTCGCGAACCTGCGGCGAGACGCCGGCCGGGAGGTCGGGGATGCCCTGCTCGACCAGCGCCTCGTCGCAGGGATCGGGAACATGTGGAAGGCCGAGGCGCTCTGGCAGGCTCATGTCTCGCCGTGGTGGCGCGTGGGCGAGGTCACGGATGAGGAGCTGCGCTCGGTGCTGGAGGAGGCTGCGCGGATGATGCGCCGCTCGGTCGACCTCGGCCGGGAGGAACGCGCGATCTACCGCCACGCCGGCCGGCCGTGCTCGCGGTGCCGGACGATCGTCGAGTCTCGAGGCCAGGGTGACGCCAACCGGACTGCCTACTGGTGTCCTCGCTGTCAGCCGGGAAAGAGAGGAGAGCAGCGGCCCGGCGCGTAAGCGGACGGATGCTGCACGCGCCCCAGCTCCACCACGCCCTGCGGTCCTTCTGCCTCGGCGCGTTCGCGGCGGTGACCCGCGAGCTCGACGAGGGCGGGGACGTTCCGTTCGCGTTCGAGGAGCACGAGGCTCCGGGGCGACCGACGCTCTACGAGTATCGTCCGCTCGTCCGCCCGTTCCTCGAGGCACGAGCCAACCGGCTGACCGCGCTTCCCGACGTACGTGACGCCCTCGAGGCGCTCGAGCGCGAGCCTGCGGCTGCGATCTTCGCGCGGGCGCACGGGGACGGGGAGGTGAGCTCGCGCGACGCGCTCCTTCGCACCGTCCTCCTGCCGTTGCTGGCGGAGACGGCGGAGGCGTGTGGCGGCTTCGACTGGGACGACGAGGCTTTCGAACGCTCCTACGCAGTTCTGGAGGGCTCGCTCTTTGGGGAAAGCCGTTCGTATGCGGCGGTCGCTCCGGTGGTCGGTCTCTCGATCGGAGGGGCTCTCGATCTCGGCGGAGGCGTCCGAATTCGTCATGTCGCTTCGGGGGAGATCGCTGCGCACTGGCCTCAGGCCCGCGGACTGCTGCCGGAGGGGTTCGAACGCGAGCCTGATCGTCTCTGCGTTCTCGAGCTCCAGGCGGATCTCGATACAGATGGGGGCTCCGTCCCCGACGCTCCTGGAGAGCTGGCCGACGCCGTGACCGCTCTGCGGCTCGCAACAGCTGGGCCGGTTGCGGCGGGCCCGGTCCTCTTCGAGCGCCTCGACTGGAAGCCGTACGGGATCCGCGCGGTGCTCCCGATCGCCGCGACTGCTCCGCCCGGTGAGCCCGTGCGGCTCGATCCTGTCACAGCAGACCGTGCGCTACGGCTCCGCGAGCGACTGGCGCTCGCAGACCATGATCGTGAGCTGGGAGAAGCGCTCGATCGTTGGGAGCTTGCGCTCTTCCAGTCCGATCCGTTCGCATCAGAGCAGCTGCGCGCCTCGCTCACAGCGTCGATGGGCGGGGTCGACGGGCTGTTCGCCGGGTCCCTCCGGGCTGCCGCAGCACTCGGCGAAACCCCACGGGAGCGGGCGGGGATCCTCGAGCGGCTTCGGCTCCTCGCGGCCGGCGACGCCGGGGCGGCGACCGCCGACCTCGTGCGTCGTGCGCTCGTCGCGGTGCTCGAGCACGGGGACCGGCAGCTGCTGCTCCGGTCGCTCGACGAAACGCTGCTAGGCCTGCGGCCGAAGCCCGCGATCGGACTCGAGTCGCTGGTCGCCGCGGGTGCGGTCTAGGCACGGGGCCGTCACAGACACGTCACGAGGACGTCGGTACGGTCGCCCCATGGACGAAGCACGCGTAGTCGTGCAGCGCCTCGAAAGGATCGAGGAGCTTGCTCAGGAGGGGGCGCCACCCTCCAAGGTCTTGGCCGAGCTGCGGGTGCTCGTCCACGAGGCCGAGGCGTGGCTCCGAGCCGAGCCGGAGCCAGGCGAAGCGGTGGCGGCCGTCGCCCGATGCAGAACTGCACTCGGGATCGGCGCTGAGGGAGCGGAGGTGATGCCCCTCCTCCGCTAGCTGGGTGAAAAATGCAGGTGCGCGAAGCTGCGTGATCCGGTTTTTCCGGCACACTGCGAGTGTGAAGGACACTCCGGTCTCGGAGCGAAGGAGCCGTGGCTGATGCGCCTAGCCGGCCTCTTCTCGCGTCCCCCGACGGACGACCCGGACGAACACGTGCCCGAGCGCGCGCCTGACGACGAGGTGAAAGAGCCCGAGCAAGCCGTGCCGCGCGAGACCCAGGTGATCTCGTTCGCCAACCAGAAGGGTGGCGTCGCCAAGACGACCTCGACGCTGAACCTGGCGGTCGCGCTGTCGGAGAAGGGCCACCGCGTCCTCGTGGCCGACATGGACCCTCAGGGGAACCTGACGATGAGCCAGGGGTTCAACCCGGATCAGATCGAGCGGTCGATGTTCGACGTGCTCGTCCACCGGCTGCCGATCGACCAGATCATCCAGAAGGCCGAGATCGACCTGGCGGTGTCCTCGATCGACCTCGCGGGAGCCGAGCTCGCCTTGTCGAGCATGATCGGACGCGAACGGGCGCTCGACAAGGCACTCACGCCGGTGAAGGAGCGCTACGACTTCGTCCTCATCGACACCCCACCGTCCCTCGGGCTGCTGACCATTAACGCCCTCGTGGCCTCGACCGGCGTCATCGTGCCGGTGCAATGCGAGTACCTGTCCCTGCGCGGGCTCGTCCAGCTCGAGAACACGCTCTCGATGATCCGCGAGAACCTGAATCCGGACGTGGAGATCCAGGGGATCCTCCCGACGATGTACGACGGGCGGACGCTGCATGCGCGTGAGGCGGTCGAGATCCTCCAGGAGAACTTCGGCGAGCTCGTCTTCAAGACCAGAATCAAGAAGACCGTCCGCTACGCGGAGGCTCCTGTGAAGGGCAGCTCCGTCCTCAAGTACGACCCGACGGGCAACGCGGCCGAGGCGTATCGCGACCTCGCAAAGGAGGTGCTCAATGGCGCGAAAGCGCGCAAGCATGCGTGAGGGGCCGCTGGCCGAGCTCTTCCGGGCAACCGAGGCAGCGCAGCGCCAGGCCGAGCGCGAGGGAAAGGCTGCACCCGGCGAGCCACTCGAGGAGACGGTGGAGCACCCGCCGCCCGCACCACCGAGACTCGAGGTCGCTCCGGAGCCACCTCCGGACGGTAAGCCGAAGCCGAAGCCGGTAGCAGCGCCCGTCCAACCGCAACCCGTCGTCGTCGCGGAACCAGCCGTTCCAGTCCCTGAGCCCGTCCAGCCGCGGCGGCCTGCGCCGGCTGGGCCCCCGCGCGAGCAGCCGTCCGACCGTGGAGTCGCCCGGCTCCTGGAGCCGCTCCCCGAGCCTCCCCCGAGGCTGAACCGCGCGCCGAGCGCCGACTCGGCCTACCTGGCCGTCATCAGGGTCGTCGGAGTCGGCGGCGCCGGGCTGAATGCTGTCAACCGGATGATCGACGCCGGGATCTCGGGCGTCGAGTTCGTCGCGGTCAACACCGATCTCCAGCAGCTCGCAATCAGCGACGCCGAGGTGAAGATCCACATCGGACGCGAGCTCACGGGTGGCCTGGGCTCAGGCGCCGAGCCCGACATCGGGCGGCGTGCGGCCGAGGAGGCGTACGACCAGGTGAAGCGTGCGCTTCGTGGCTCCGACATGGTCTTCGTGACCGCCGGCGAGGGAGGCGGAACGGGCTCCGGGGCCGCGCCGGTCGTCGCGCGGATCGCGCGGGAAGTCGGAGCGCTCACCGTCGGCATTGTCACGATGCCCTTCCGGTTCGAGGGGACGAAGCGCCGATCGCAGGCCGAAGCCGGGGTCCACACGCTTCGGGAGAGCTGCGACACGGTGATCGTGATCCCGAACGAGCGCTTGCTTGAGGTGCTGGACAAGTCGACCTCGATGCTCGACGCCTTCAAGATCGCCGACGACGTTCTTCGCCAGGGTGTTCAGGGAATCTGCGACTTGATCACGGAGCCGGGTCTCATCAACGTGGATTTCGCCGACGTTCGGACGATCATGCAGGGAGCCGGAACAGCGCTGATGGGAATCGGTTTTGCCGCCAGCGGCGAGAATCGCGCCGTCGAGGCCGCCGAGCGCGCGCTCCGCTCGCCGCTCGTGGACACGGAGCTCGTCAGCGCCAAGGGGATCCTGCTCTCCATCGCCGGCGGCAACGACCTCTCGCTCTACGAGGTGAACGAGGCGGCCGAGGTGATCCGCGGCGCGTCGACCGACGATACGAACATCATCTTCGGCGCGACGGTCGACGAGCGGCTCGAGGGCCAAGTCTGGGTGACTGTGATCGTCACCGGCGTCGGGCAGCGCGGCGGGTCGCGGCCCATGCCGCGCATTTCGGAGGAGTCCGGCGTGCTCGAGCCGCCCTCCTTCCTTCAGGACTGACCGCGGCGCCGTGAAGGGCGCGATCGCCGCGGGCCATCCGTTGACCGCGGAGGCAGGAGCCCAGGTGCTCGCCGAGGGTGGGAACGCCGTCGACGCCTGCCTCGCCGCGGCCTTCGTCTCCTGGGTTGCCGAGAGTCCGCTCACGGGCCCGGCGTCGGGAGGCTTTCTGCTCGTTCACCGGCGCAGGAAATCGCAATCTCGCCTCCTCGACTTCTTCGTCGTTCTTCCGGGTGCCGGCCTCCGCCGCGAGCCGCAGACCGAGATGGAGGCCGTGGACGTCGACTTCGATGGCTCGTCGCGCCAGGTGTTCCGGGTTGGCGCAGCATCGGTCGCGGTGCCGGGAGCCGTCGCCGGCTTCGAAGCGGCGCACCGAGCGTACGGCAGCGTTGCCTGGCCTCGGCTCGTGGAGCCCGCGATTCGCCACGCGCGTGAGGGTGTCGAGCTCACCCGCCAGCAGGCCTACCTCCACGCGATCCTCGACATCCTCCTTCGGCGTGCGCCGGAGGGGCAAGCGATCTACGGCCCGCACGGGTCGAGGCTCGTCGCAGGAGATCGGCTCGTGATGACCGACCTCGCGCGGACGCTCGAGGAGATCGCGGAGGCCGGAGCTGCGGCCGTCCACGCGGGACCGCTGGGCAAGGCGATCGTCGACGAGATTCGAGAGCACGGTGGATCGCTGACCCATGAGGATCTGAAGCGCTATCGCGTGATCTGGCGACAACCCGTAGAGGCGCCGTTTGCGGGACACCGGTTCCTCTCGAATCCGCCGCCATCCTCGGGTGGGGTGCTGTTGGCCTACGGCCTGCGGATCCTCGACCGGGCCGGCCTCGGCGGGGGCGCCGGCTCCGCGGGAGCGATCGGGCGACTCGTCGAGGTCATGCGGGAGCAGACGCTCGCCCGAGGCAGCGGCTTCGGACGAGATCTCTTCCGCGGAGGCCTCGACCGCAAGCTGTCGACCGACGCGCGGATCGAAGCAGCGGTGGCGAGACTCGAGGACGAGCTTGCCCGGGCTGTCCGTGAACCGCGCGAGCCGGCGAGGACGACACACATCTCCGTGGTCGACGGTGACGGCAATGCGGCCTCGATGACGGCCTCGACCGGCTCCGGGTCGGGCGTGGTCGTTCCGGGCACGGGAATCCACCTGAATAACATGCTGGGTGAGTACGACCTCAACCCGGCCGGACGCCGCCGCACGCCTGGAAGCAGGCTGACGAGCATGATGTCGCCCTCTCTCGTCCTGCTCGACGACAGGCCCCGGCTCGTGGTCGGCAGCGCCGGGTCCGTCCGGCTGCGCGGCGCGATCCTGCAGATCGTGGTGAATGTGCTCGGGCACGGGATTCCGGTCGAGGAGGCGATCGGGCGATCCCGCGTCCACCTCGACGATGGGCATGTTCACTGCGAGGGAGGCTTCGACCCCGCGGAGCTCGACGAGCTCGAGTCTCGAGGCTACGACGTCGTCAGATGGCGGCGCCGCAATCTCTTCTTCGGAGGCGCCGCCGCAGTCGAGGTTCTCCCGGACGGGATGCTGGCCGCGGCCGGCGACCCGCGCCGCGGCGGGCACGGGATCGTGGTCGGTGAGTGAGGACGTCGTCATCCGCCGGGCGCAGCCGGGTGACGCCGGGGCGCTCGTCGAGCTCGCCGAGGCCGTCGCCTCCGAGCCCGAGGGTTGGCTGATCTCCAAGGGCGCCTGGCGCACGGTGAGCGAGGAGCGCCGGTTCCTCAGGGCGCTCCGGCGCTACAGCGATGCGACCGTCTTCCTGGCCGCGACTTCGGATGGCATCGTCGGCCGCCTCTCGCTCGGTCGCGACCCCCACCCGGCGAGTCGCCATGTCGCCGACCTGGGCCTGATGGTGGCTGCGGGCCATCGTCGTCGCGGGATCGGCAGGGCGTTGCTCGACGAGGCGGTGCTGTGGGCTCGGCAGGTCGGAGTGCGGAAGCTGGAGCTGCACGTATTCCCCCACAACGAGGCTGCTCTCGCTCTGTACGCGAGGTTTGGGTTCCGGCAAGAGGGCTACCGGCGTGGGCATTACCGCCGGGGCGAGGATCTCCTCGATGCGATCCTGATGGCCTATGACGTCGACTAGGGTCCCGCGCCAGATGGCCACCCTCGTCGAGATCGCCGACAGCTTCTTCAAGCCGGCCGTGCGCGACCTCGTTCCCTACGAGCCGGGGAAGCCCGTCGAGGAGGTGCAGCGCGAGCTCGGGCTCGACCGGGTCGTGAAACTGGCCTCAAACGAGGGGCCCTTTGGGCCTTTTCCGGAAGCGCTCGACGCGCTCGCGGCCTCGGCGCCGGAGCTGAACCGCTATCCGGACGGGGGCGGCTACCGGCTCCGTGCGGCGCTGGCGGAGCGCCACGGCGTCCGGATGGAGGAGGTCGCTCTGGGCGCAGGGGCCGACGCCGTCGTCGATGCGCTCTCGCAGATTTCCCTCGAGCAGGGCGACGAGATCGTCTGCGGCTGGCCGAGCTTCCCCAGCTACGTCATCGGAGCGAGGAAGCTTGGCGCCGTCCCGTGCCTGGTTCCACTCGCCGAGGGCCGCTACGACCTCGAGGCGATGCTCGAGGCTGTCAGCGCGAAGACGAAGCTCGTCTACATCTGCCATCCGAACAACCCGACCGGGACGATGAACACGCGAGCCGAGCTGAACGACTACTTCGACCGCGTCCCCGAGCACGTGGTCACCGTTCTCGATCAGGCCTACTTCGAATACGTCGTCGATCCGGACTACGCCGACGGGATCGAGGAGTACGCGAAGGCCGGCGTGAGAGTCGTCGTCCTGCGGACGTTCTCCAAGATCTTTGGCCTCGCGGGAGTCCGGGCGGGGTACGGCGTCGGGCCGGCGGAGATCGTCACCGCCATCGGAAAGGTGCGGCGCGCTTTCGACATCACGTCGCCTGCCCAGGTCTCCGCCCTCGCCAGCCTCGAGGCTCCCGGAGCCCATGCCGAGCTCGAGCGACGCCGCCGGCTGAACATGGAGGAACGACCGGTGCTGGAGCATGCGCTCCGAAAAAACGGCTTCAAGCCGGTCGGCCCTGCCGTCGCCAACTTCGTCTTCACGGAGGTCGGCGGCGATTCGCGGCCGCTGTTCGAGCAGCTGCTCCGAGAGGGCGTCATCGTCCGGCCGACGTCTGGATTCGGCGCCCCGGGCGGCATCAGGGTGACGGTCGGCACCTCCGAGGAGACAGCGTTCTTCGCCGAGGCCCTCGAGCGCGTGTCCAGCGTCGCCCACACCTAACCCGAAGGAGTGAACTTCCCGGTTCTCCGAGCAGAGCGCTGTAGCGTCAAACGAAGAGGTGACGAGTGCTAAACCGCCAACTCAAGCTCTTCCGAGACGTCCAGAGCTTCCGCCTGCTCGCACTCGCGACCGTCGGCTCGGCCTTCGGCACCTGGCTCGCATTCATCGCGCTGACGATCGACGTCTACGACCAGACCGACTCGGCCGTATGGGTGAGCGCGCTCCTGATCGCGGACTTTCTGCCGGCGATCCTGATCGGGTTTCTCGCGGGGACTCTCGTCGACCGACTACCTCGTCGCCGACTCATGGTCGCCTCCGACCTGATCCGGTTCGCCGTCTTCGCTGCGCTGCCCTTCGCCGACGACGCCATCGCTGTCATCGCTCTCGCTGCCGTCGCCGGCTTCGCAACCGGGTTTTTTCGGCCCGCCCTCTACGCAGGCCTGCCGAATCTCGTGCCCGCCGAGGATCTGGCGCAGGCCAACTCACTCCTCCAGACGATCGAGAACCTCGCGTGGGCCCTGGGGCCCGTTCTGGGAGGCATTCTCGTAGCCGCCAGCGGGCCTGACGTTGCGTACGGGGTCAACGCGATGACCTTCCTGGTCTCTGCGGCTCTTTTGACCGGTATACCGGTTCGGCTCCTGCAAGCGGCGCCTGCGGCCAATCACGGCTACTGGCGGGATTTGACCGACGGCTTCAGGTTCGTGCGAGACTCGCGTGCGCTGCTGACGGTGCTCACGGTGTGGAACGTGATCATGCTGGCGAGCGCCGGAGTCAACGTCTCCGAGGTCGTACTGGCGAAAGAGGCTTTTGACGCCGGCGACTTCGGCTACGGGCTCCTCGTCGGGGCCACGGGTGTGGGACTCGCTCTCGGCAGCCTGCTCGCGGGGTCGCTCCTCGAGCACCGGGCTATCGCCTCGGTCTACGGCGTCTCCATCGCCCTTGTCGCTCTCGGCATCACTGCCGCCGCAGCCTCGCCCAACGTCTGGATCGGTGCGCTGTGCGTCGTCGTCTTCGGTGCAGGAAACGGCGCGGCAGTGGTCTGCAACGCGCTATTCGTCCAGCGGGGGGCGCCGGACGAGATGCGGGGCAGAGCCTTCACCGTCCTGATGAGCTCCAACTACGTCGTCCTCGGTCTCGGTATGGTCGCCGCCGGGCCGATGACGGACGCGTTCGGCTCCCGCACCGTTTGGGCGATCGCAGGCGCGCTCTCGGCGGTCGCCGCCGTCATCGGGCTCCTGCTCGCCCGGGGGATCTCCGGTCATGCAGGCTCGGGCCTCGAGGCGACGCTCCAGCCGGAACCGGTCAAGACTGCCCGGCTCTAGGCTTCCTCCCGTGGCGGGGCGGCGGGAGTGGACGCGGGAGACCCTCGGCGCGGGCGTGCGCTCCGGCGACCGGCGAGCGCTTGCGAGGGCGATCACGCTCGTGGAGAACGCGGACCCGCTCGCCTACGACCTCGTCCGCGACCTCTACCCCGAGACGGGGCGCACTTTCGCGGTCGGCATCACCGGCCCGCCGGGGGTGGGCAAGTCGACCCTGATCAGCGCGCTCGTGCGGCCGATCCGGGAACGCGGACTCACCGTGGGCGTCATCTCGGTTGACCCGTCGAGCCCGTTTTCCCACGGCGCCCTACTCGGCGACCGAATCCGCCTCGCCGATCACTTTCTGGATCCCGGCGTCTTCATCCGCTCGATGGGAACTCGCGGACACCTCGGCGGCCTCGCCGAGGCGACGCTCCAGGCGCTGCTCATCCTCGATGCCGGGGGAAAGGACATCGTGTTCCTCGAGACGGTCGGGACGGGCCAGAGCGAAGTCGAGATCATCGACGTCGCGGATACGGTTCTTCTCGTCCTGATGCCCGGTTCGGGCGACTCCGTCCAGGCGCTGAAGGCCGGGATCATGGAGATCCCCGACGTGATCGCCGTGAACAAGAAGGAGCACCCGGCGGCGAAGACGATGCTGAACGAGGTGCGGTCGATTCTCGCCCTGGACCTGGAGAGCGATCGCAGGCCACCCATCGTTTTGACGGAGGCTGTGACCGGTGAGGGCGTCTCCGAGCTCTGGGACGAGATCGCGGGACACCGTGACTATCTGGTGTCGAATGGACTGCTCGACGAGCGGCGACGCCGCAATCTTGCGAGCGAGGTCTTCGCGGTCGCCTCTGCGCGGGCCAAGGCCCACCTCGAGCGCACGGTCGCGAACGATCCAGAGCTGCGACGCTTGCTCGACGAGGTTCAGCGGCGAGAGCTCGACCCGCTCACCGCTGTACGAGCGATCATGATCCAGGTGTTCAGAATCGATGAAGACGGAAACGGCACCGACCCTCACTGAGATC
>JACDAN010000191.1 GCA_013695385.1 Actinomycetota bacterium
TCTCCTCGAACGTCAACAGCTCCGAGCGCTCGAGGAACCGGTAGTCGCGCCCGAAGACCTCGCGGGGCATGCAGTACGTGCACCGGAAGTTGCAGCGGTCGGTGACCGAGATGCGCAGGTCGCGCAAGGGTCGACCAAGGAGGTCCAGAGGTCCCATGAGGCCTCCGATGGGACGCGCGTCCCCCAACAGGTAAGGTTCCACGCTAAACACCGGAAGGGACGCCGGAAGGAGATCGCATGCCAGGCAAGCTGGATCAGAAGGTCGCGCTCATCACCGGGTCCGATTCGGGGATCGGTCAGGGAACCGCCGTCGAGTTCGCGAAGGAGGGCGCGAGCGTCGTCGTCCACTACCTCGAGGACAGATCTGGTGCGGAGGAGACTCGCAGGCAGGTCGAGGAGCAGGGCGGCAAGGCTCTCGTGGTCCAGGGCGACGTGTCCGACGAGGCGCAGGTGAATTCCATGTTCACGCAGGCGATCGAGCGCTTCGGGCGGGTGGACATCCTCGTCAACAACGCAGGGGTCGACGCCTCCGGCACCGAGGTCGCCGACCTCACGACGGAGGTCTGGGATCGGGCGATCCGGACGAACCTGTACGGCTACTTCTTCTGCGCCCGCCGGTTCGCGCAGCATCGCCGCGAGCAGGGCGGCAAAGGGAAGCTCATCAACGTGACGTCGGTCCACGACCTCATCCCCCGTGCCGGAGCCGCAGATTACGACGCGTCCAAGGGCGCACAGCTCAACCTGACCCGCACACTCGCGCTGGAGCTCGCGCCAGACAAGATCAACGTCAACACGATCGGCCCGGGCATGGTGCTGACGCCGTTCAACCAGGAGGCGATCGACGACCCGAAGGTGCGGGAGGAGCAGGTCCAGAGCATCCCCTGGAAGCGGGCCGCTGAGCCCTGGGAGATCGGGCGCCTGGCCGTCTATCTCTGCTCCGACGACGCGGACTACGTCACGGGAGCCGTGTACTACATCGACGGGGGCTTGATGCAGAACCAGGGCCAGGCCGCCTGACCCCGGCCGTCAAGCGGCAGCGGTGTCCCCCACTCCGATCCGTGCGCGCATGAGCATCCGATCGCTGACCGAGTAGTACAGCCAGATCTCCGCCTCTCCACCCATCACCGCCGAGGCGGCGAAACTGATGTCCGTGTCTTCCGCCCCGGCAGGCGGCGGAACCACGAGTGGCTGTGCCGAGCGGGCGAGCACGTTCTCGAAGGCGGGATCAAACTCGACCCAGCCGATCCGCCAGGCGGGGACGTTCGTGCCGCCGTTGTAGAACATCAGCGGCCGGTCAGAGCCTTCGAACACGACGGGCCCGGGACTGAGGTGCCAGTCGTCCCATGATCCGGGCCGCGCCTCGAACGCGTCGCGATCCGCGATGTGCCAGGGCCCATTGATCGTCAGCGCGTCGGCCATCCCGATACGACTCGCGTCTTCCGCGGCATATTCGAAGAACATGCGCCAGCCGCCGTCCGGGCGCTGGACCACGCTGGGCTCCTTCGTGGCCCGGTAGCGGTCCGATTCGGGAAGCACACGCCCTTCCTTGGCGAGGGCGTGGACGCTCGACCCGGAGGCGCGGAGCAGTCGTCCCTCCTTCGACGCCTGGTTCCAGCCGCTGTAGAAGACGATCTCGCGTCCGTCGAGGTGGAGACGGGTCGGATCCTCTGCGCCGTCGTGATCGTCGGCTTCAGGCCCGGCCGGAATCACGGGCTCATCCTCCATCCGGAATGTGAGCCCATCGCCGCTCGAGGCGTAGTGGACCCGCGCCACCTTCTCCTCCGGACGCTCCGATCGATTCACGACCCGCACGAGAATGCGGAAGGCGGAGCCTTCGCGAAAGACGAAGGGGCTCAGCACATACATCTGTTCCGTGAGCGGCGAACGCTCGAGGGTCAGTTCATCGGTACCGAGGAGCTGAAGACGGCGCGACGCGCTGATGACGACACCTCCGGGAAATCGGAACGACCCCCGGCCGGCGGGGCCGAGGGTCGTTTCGTCTAATGCTACCGTCCACAGATTTACCGTGCGGCGGGCGTCGGTGAAGGCTCGCCGCCTTTGCTCAACGGTATTGCGAATTCCCGCGGAACAGGGCGACGACACTCCCAGATCAGGACTCGGCACCGATGCTGCCCCGCCGCATGCAGACATGAGAAGCAGCCCGACGAGCGACAAACATCGGAAGCCTTACACGCCATGGTGTGCCTTCCAATGCCTGGGTTGGTCACCTTTGCAATAGCGGCCGATTCGTGCCGGTTGCGAGTGTGCGGACGATGATCGGTCCCGCTAGTCCAGCTCTAGCTCCGAAGACCCCTCGCTGAACACCAAGCGGACGAGCCGCATGCAGACATGAGAAGCAGCCCGACGAGACAAACATCGGAGGCCCTTACACGCCATGCTGTGCCTTCCAATCCCTGGGTTGGTCACCCTTGTAATAGCGGCCGATTCGTGCGGTTGCGAGTGTGCGGCGGCATCCGTCAGGCGGTCTTCTTGGCGTAGCCGCGCATCGTTTCAGCCTGCTGAAGCGTGATGCGAAGGGTCGAACTCACCGGACTGAAGGAGTCTTATCCCGTCGGGGCGCACGCGTGACCGGCGCTCAGCACCCCGGGAATTGGTCCGGCGTCGTGATGAGGTAGATGAATCTGAGCACGACCCGGTCATCGCCGACGGACACCGGCAACGGGCCCGCCTCGCGTATCTGGTTGCCTGCCAGAACGGTCAGCGAGATCGCTTCAACGGATCGCGGCTGTCCGTTCACGATCACGCTCCCCCTCTCGACAGAACCTAACTGCCGGAACTGCGAGCTGGCGTACATCTTGAGCGGCTCCCATCCGAGGGCCTGCAGCCGTTCGTCGAACCAACGGAACGCCTCCTGATCGTCGCCGGGGATCTCCCAATACTTGGTCAAGCCGGGGGACTGCGGGTTCGACATCCCGGTCAGATCCCGAGAACCCTCCCGAGCCGCATACGAGAGGAGTCGACCTCTCGGATACTCGAGCCTGGCCTCGGCCGAACGGCCGACGAATTCGCTGCAGCCGAATGTCGTCGGCACCTGGGCGGTGAAGAACACGATAAGAAGCAGCGGCACGACGACCAGGATGCTCACGATGGTGATCAGCGCGACGTTGCCCCGCACGTCCCAGCCATAGTGGAGCAGCCTTCGACAGAGCGCTCGCCCCTGGCGGGCCGAGGCGGCTGTGCGAATCGGTGAGGCCGACGAGGAAATCACCTACGCATGCCCGCGGTGCAGCGCCGTGACAGTCTTCCAGATCAGCGACGCGCCGGCGAGGCCTGTTCGGGTGATCCCATTTCTGTGCCCCAGTTGGCGACATCGTCAGTCGCCTTCGTAGGCATCAGCGCGGACGTATACCCTCCTAAGCGGGATCAGTGTTTTGTACTTTGGCAGCAGGTCCTCGTAGTGCTTGAGGATCATTGCCACGAGGTCAGGTGCCGCTATCAGTCGAATGCGCGGATGGGCGCGCGCAAAGTTCTGCGCTGGTGCGGAATAGATCCCTAACGTCACGAAAAGACCGCTCTCTGTTTCCGCCACTTTCGCGCTGAACGCGGACACCTCCTGATCGCCGACTGCGCCGGCGCCGCTCTCTAGTTGAATACGAATGACGGGACGTTCCAAGCCCAGCGGCTGCACGATGTCGAGCGCGCGCCGCGAGAGCAGCTCGCGAAAGCCGAAGATGCCGAAGTCCGACTCGCCGCCGGCGAGCGGGATCGGCTGCGAGCGGCGGATGAGCTCGTAGCCGTCGATGTCGTCCGGGAACGCCGGCTCCTCGATGAAGGCGACCGCTCACTGGAGCGGTGGGAGTTCCGCCAGGAACGCCGCCGGCGAACGCACCGGCAGGTCCTTCAGCATCAGCAGGGCGCTGTCGCCGGTCACCAAGACCGCCGCGCTGCGTTCGGCGAGGGCGATGAGGTAGGCGTCACCGGGGTCGCGAGACCGTCGCGGGATGTCTCCTGGATCGGTCGCCGGCGACGCCGTGCGAGCAAGGAGATCAACGAACGCTGTGGCTTCGTCACCTGAGATG
>JACDAN010000162.1 GCA_013695385.1 Actinomycetota bacterium
GGCTTCCAAGCCTGGCACCTCGTAAAGAGAAAGGGAACGCAGAGCCGGAGTGGCGACACCAGCCGCAGCACAGCAGCCACTCCGGCTCCGCTCCACACGTAGGCGCTGGGGCGAGGACGTCGTCAAAGTCGTTCTCGCCCTTTGCGCCTTCGTCTCGGTCGCGACGACCGTGGGGATCGTGGTGGCGCTCTTCCAGCCCGCGATCGAGTTCTTCCGCGCGATCTCGATCGTCGACTTCCTGACGGGGACGGACTGGTCGCCTCTCTTCGAGCCGGCGTCCTTCGGCGTCCTGCCGTTGATCGCCGGCACGCTGCTCGTCACGGGGTGCGCGATACTCGTTTGCGTGCCGTTCGGGCTCGGAGCGGCGATCTATCTGAGCGAGTATGCCCAGCCGCGGACGAGGAAGACCCTCAAACCGTTGCTCGAGATCTTGGCGGGTGTTCCGACGGTCGTCTACGGCTACTTCGCTCTCACCTTCGTGACGCCCCGGCTTCAGGACCTCGGCCTGCCCGTCGGCGTCTTCAGTGCCCTGAGTGCAGGGCTCGTGATGGGCGTGATGCTCCTCCCGACCGTCGCATCGATCTCAGAGGACTCGATGTCGGCGGTGCCGCAAGACCTTCGTGACGGCGCCTACGCCCTCGGATCGACGCGGCTGAACGTCTCGACGCTGATCGTCGTCCCCGCCGCGATCTCCGGAATCATTGCCTCGTTTGTCCTCGCGATTTCCCGCGCCGTCGGCGAGACGATGATCGTGCTGATCGCCGCCGGCGGGCAGCCGAACTTCACCTGGAACCCCCAGGAGGCGGTCCAGACCATGACCGCCTTCATCGCCGCGACCGGTCAGGGCGACGTTCCGACCGGAACGATCGAGTACAAGACGATCTTCGCTGTCGGCGCCACGCTCTTCGTCATGACGTTCGTGATGAACCTTTTCGCGATCAGGCTCGTCCGCCGTTTCCGGGAGGTGTACGAATGAACGCGGCGGCGGGAAACCTGCGCACCAGGCGGCCCCGCGGGCTCTGGACCGGGCGGCTCTTCTACGGCTTCCTCGTCCTGTCGCTGCTGATCGGCTTCCTGACGCTAGGAGCGCTGCTCGCACAGGTTTTCCTCGAGGGGTACAAGTGGGTCGACCTCGTTCTCTTCCTCGAGGCTCCTTCGGCCGATCCGAAGATCGCCGGAGCCGAGCCGGCGATCCTCGCGACGATCTACATCGGCATCCTGCTCCTCGCCTTCACGGTCCCGCTGGGCGTGGGAACCGCGATCTACCTCGAGGAGTACGCAAACCGGGACCGCTGGTACAACCGCATGCTCGAGGTCAACATCCAGAACCTCGCAGCGGTGCCGTCCATCGTCTACGGGATCCTCGGGCTCGCCTTCCTGGTTCGCGGCCTCGGGCTCGGCCGGGTGCTGCTGGCGGGAGCGATGATCCTCACCCTGCTCGTGCTCCCGACGGTGATCATTGCGGCCCGGGAGGCGATCCGCGCTGTGCCCGACTCGATCCGGCAGGCCGCGTACGCGCTCGGTGCGACGAAGTGGCAGGTCGTCTGGCGTCAGGTGCTTCCGGGTGCCCTTCCAGGGATCGCGACCGGCTCGATCCTCGCGCTCTCGCGAGGCCTGGGGGAGACAGCGCCCCTCCTCCTGGTCGGCGCGCTGACCTACGTCTCGTTCAACCCGACCCTGCTGGGCGACTTCACCGCGCTTCCCGTGCAGATCTATCAGTGGATCGCGCGGCCCCAGGAGGAGTTCCGGACCCTCGCCGCCTCCGCGATCATCGTCCTGCTCGCGATCCTCCTGACGCTGAACGCATTCGCGATCTGGCTTCGCAACCGCTATGAAAGAAGGTGGTGACCCTGTGTCCGTCACAATGGCCGGCGTGAACGTCGACGTCGCCACGCAAGCCCGGCCCCTTCCCGCCAAGGAGTTCCGCGAGGTCGTGTTCGACGTCAAGGACCTCGGCGTCTCGTACAGCGGGAACCAGGCCCTTCAAGACGTGTCTCTCGAGATCTACCGCAACTTCGTGACCGCGTTCATCGGTCCGTCGGGTTGCGGCAAGAGCACGTTCATCCGCTGCTTCAACCACATGAACGACCTGATTCCGAGCGCAAAGGTCGAAGGCACGATCCTCTACCACGGCGAGGACATGTATGGGCCCGAGGTAGACGCGGTCGAGGTGCGCAAGCGGATCGGGATGGTGTTTCAGAAGCCGAACCCCTTTCCGAAGTCGATCTACGACAACGTCGCCTTCGGGCCGCGAGTGCTCGGAATGACCGACGGCCTCGACGAGCGGGTCGAGCGTGCGCTCCAGCAGTCGGCGCTCTGGGACGAGGCGAAGGACCGGCTGAAGTCGAGCGCGCTCAGTCTCTCCGGCGGCCAGCAGCAGCGTCTGTGCATTGCCCGCTGCCTCGCAGTGGAGCCCGAGGTGATCCTCATGGACGAGCCCGCCTCGGCGCTCGACCCGATCGCCACGACGCGGATCGAGGACCTGATGCACGAGTTGAAGAAGGACTACACGATCGTCGTCGTGACGCACAACATGCAGCAGGCCGCCCGGGTCGCGGACATGACCGCCTTCTTCAGCGTCAACCGCGGCGAGGAGGGCCAGCGCACCGGAATCCTGGTCGAGTACGACGCGACCTCGAAGATCTTCACGCAGCCGTCTGACAAGCGGACGGAGGACTACGTCACCGGAAGATTCGGTTAGGGAACCCACATGGGGGTCTCTCTTCGCGACGAGTATCCTGACCAAATGAGGCTGAGCTTCCAGGAAGAGCTCGACCGCCTCGAGGCAAACCTGCAGGAGGAAAGCGAGCTCGTCCTCCGGTCCCTCCGAGGCGCGATCAACGCGCTCGAGCAACAGGACGCGGAGCTCGCCGACGAGGTGATCGCATTCGACGACGAGGTCGACGGGCGGTACCTCGAGATCACCAAGGGGATCGAGCAACTGCTCGCCCGCCAGACACCGGTCGCCGTCGATCTCCGGCTCGTGCTCGCCGTGCTCCACATCAACCTGGGGCTGGAACGCATGGCCGACCTCTGCGTGACGATCTCGAAGCTGACGAAGCTGTCGGCCGATCTCAAGCCCGACGACACCCTCGTCGAGGCTTTCGAGGAGATGGGTGCACGGGCCGAGGAGATGATCCGCGTCGCGATGAAGTCGTTCTCGGAGCGTGAGCTCGCGGGCGCCGAGAGTCTCGTCGATCTCGACGAGCTGATCGACCGCGCGAATCGCCGCGTCGTGAAGCACGTGTTCGAGCTGGGCAATGACCCGGCAGTCCGCGAGTGGGGCCTGCGGATGATCATCGTCTCGCGCTGCCTCGAGCGGATCGGCGATCACGCAGTCGACATCGGTGAGCAGACCGCCTACCTCGTCACGGGCGAGTTCCGTGAGTTCACGGACGCCTCGCATCCCGAGGGCGTCGCCGGCGACGAGTCTTCGGCGCGGCCGTCGAGCTAGCCGCCGATATAGCTGGACGATTCGCGACTCCGAGGATCGTCTCCGAGCCCCGGAACGTCACGGTCGAGACGTTCAGAGCACTGGCCGACCCTGTCCGGCTCGAGCTCCTCGCGCAGATCGCCGCCCGCGGGCCGCTGTGCGTCTGCCATCTGCAGGACGACCTGCCGTACAGCCAATCACGGATCTCGAAGCATCTCGGGACGCTGCGCCGGGCGAATCTCGTGACCACGCGGCGCGAGGGAAACTGGATCTATTACTCGGTCGATGAAGAGGCGCTCGCGGTTGCGCGCGACTTCATCGAGCAGCTCGAGCGTTCGCTGCATACGCCGCACGAAGCGGACCACTGCCGGCCGACCCGGTAACTCGTCCTTCCGGCCCGCCGAAGCCGACATGGGTTAACAGAGGCGCAACGCGCCTTAAATAACACGCAACCATGGTTCACAGGCGGTCGGGTAGAAATTGGTCGTGCTGAGACCTCCCCCCGTTCTGTCTAGAGCGGCCCCGCTACTCGTCGCAGCAGTGCTGGGTGGCGGGGCCGCGCTGGCCGGTGCGGAGCTCACCGGTGCCCTCGACGACACCAAGACCGTTCAGGTGCTGGCAGCAGAGCCGCAGGGCTCGGCGCCGGCGGCGTTCGCCGACGACCGCCGTCTTTCCGTCAACGAGATCTACCGACGGAGCGCACCCGGCGTGGTGCAGATCACGACCACGAGCACGCAAACCGTCGAGCCGGACCCTTTCCTGAACCCGTACGGCTTCCCCCAGGAGCGACGCCAGCAGGCGCTTGGCTCCGGGTTCGTGATGGACACCAGGGGTCACATCGTCACGAACTTCCACGTCGTCGAGGAGGCAGACGAGATCGAGGTCAGCTTTTCGAACCGCGACAGCGTGGTGGCGAAGCTGGTCGGCAAAGACCCGTCAACAGATCTCGCGGTGCTCAAGGTCGACGTCGACGCCCGCGCCCTTACGCCCCTCGAGCTCGGGAACTCAGACCGCTTGCAGGTCGGCGACTCGGTCGTGGCGATCGGCAACCCCCTCGGCCTGGAGCGGAGTGTCACCGCGGGGATCATCAGCGCGCTCCACCGCCCGCTGACGGCACCCAACGACTTCACGATCGACGACGTCATTCAGACGGACGCTGCGATCAACAGTGGGAATTCGGGAGGTCCGTTGATCTCCGCGAACGGGAAGGTGATCGGCGTGAACACCGCAATCGCTACCGGGAACACGGGGGCGAGCGGGAACATCGGCATCGGGTTCGCAGTTCCGATCAACACCGTCGAGAACGTGGTGCGGCAGCTGATCGAGGAAGGTCGGGTCGAGCACCCCTTCATCGGCGTGGGGGCACAGGCGATCGACGCCCAGATCGCCGAGCTGTTCAATCTGCCGGTCGAGCGAGGCTTGCTGGTCGTCCGCGTCTACGGCGGCAGCGGGGCCGGCAAGGCCGGACTTCGGGCAGGGATGACGGAGGTCGTCGTCGCCGGCCAGAGCTACCGGCTGGGGGGCGACATCATCGTGGAGATCGACGGCCGGCCGGTCACAGCCCCAGAGGACCTCCGTCAAGCCATCTCAGGCAAGAAGCCCGGCGAAAAGATCACCATCGAGGCTTACCGAGGCGACGACAAGCGAACGTTCGAGGTCACCCTCGGGCGACAGCCAGCATCTCTCCAGGCCAACTGACAACGGGTCGAGCCGAGCTCGGGTCTGCGAGGTAGGTTCGCGCGGTGGAGATCGCAGCTTTCCTGGGAGTCTCCGTGCTCGTCATCGTCACCCCCGGACAGGACACGGCGCTGACGATCCGCAGCTCCCTGGTCGGTGGGCGCAGAGCGGGCATCTTCACGGCACTCGGCGTCTCGGCCGGTAAGGCGGTTTGGGCTCTGGCGACGAGTCTGGGGATCGCCGCCCTCATCCTCGCCTTCGAGCCCGCACTCATCGTCCTCAAGATGGCGGGCGCCGCCGTGCTCGTCTACCTCGGACTGCAGGCCCTCCTCGACGCCGTCCGCGGTCGCCGGACGGGCGATCGCGAAGTGGGCGGTGCTCTCAACGCCAGCAGCGCATTCCGTCACGGCGTGGTCAGCAACCTCGGCAACCCGAAGATGGCCCTGTTCTTCACGAGCCTCCTCCCGCAGTTCGGCGGGCGTTCGGCGCGGTGCTCGGCGCCACGCTCGTCGCGTTCGGGCTCCGCGTTGCGACGGAGGGTCGCTGAGAGATGACGATCGATCAGCGATTCGGCGAGAGCTCACCGCTCTCGATCGGAGTGGAGGAGGAGGTGATGCTGCTCGACGCGGCGACGCTGGCGCCTGTTGGGGCAATCCGCGACCTGCTTGCCCGCACCCAAGGGCTCGATTTGCCGGGGACGCTGAAGACCGAGCTGCACGCCTCGGTGGTCGAGCTCACCACCGGCATCTGCGCCACGGCGGAGGATGCTGTCGAGGCAATCCGTGTCCTCCGAATGCGGACCCTGGAGGCCCTCACGGGCCTCGGGCTCACGGTGGCGGCGGCCGGCTCGCACCCCTTCGCCGAGCCGGAGGAGCTTCCGATCACCGACGAGGAGCGCTACCGGGAGATGGTCGGGTACGCCGGTGTAACGGCTCGCCGACAAGGTGTGAACGGGCTTCACGTCCACGTCGGGATGCCGGGGCCCGAGGAGTGCATGAGGACGCTCGAGACGATCTTGCCGTGGATGCCGGTCGTCCTGGCTCTCTCGGCGAACTCTCCGTACCTGGCAGGCCGCGCCACCGGGCTCGCCTCCAACAGGGCGGAGATCCTCGCGCAGCTGCCCCGGAGCGCTGCGCCGCCCGTCTTCGAGAACTACTCCGCCTGGGAGCGGTGGATCGAGAGCTTCATCGCGACCGGCCTGATGAAGGACTACACGCAAGTCTGGTGGGACGTCCGTCCGCACCCGCGCTTCGGCACTCTCGAGATTCGCATGCCCGACCAGCCCACCGACATCAGGCAGACGGCCGGTTTCGTCGGTCTCCTGCGAAATCTCTCGGCGTGGGCGCTCGAGCATCCTGCCGCCGAGCCGGCGGATCGGGGGATCTACCAGCAGAACCGCTGGGCCGCGGCGCGCTTCGGGCCGGACGCGGAGCTGATCCACGAGGGGAGGCTCGTGGCCGTCCGCGATCTCTACGACGCGCTGCCCGTCGAGAGCACACTCGACCCGGCGGTGTCGGAGGCGGAGCTCCAGCTGGGACACGGCGATGTCCGGGCGGCTTGCGCAGATATCGTGGCGCGCACATGGCCGTCGTAAGCGAGACGATCGAGGTCAGCGGGATCCGCTGCGAGCGCTGCGTCAATCGCCTCCGGGCCGCCCTCACGGGTCACGACGGGCTCGAGTCCGCGACGGCCAATCTCATGGGCGAGGTGCGGCTCGAGTGGAACGACGAGCGCACGACCCGTGACGCGCTCGTGAACGCAATGGCCGGCGCCGGGTTCCGGCAGACGGCCTCCGCAGCGGAATAGCCTGCTCCCAGTGGTCGTTTCGACCCTGTGAAGACTGCTGCTACGGTCGAGCCGTGAGTGACACCTCCGAAGGCGCGGCCAGGCAGCTTGCAACGGACGCGCGCGACCGCGTTCGATTCGAGGAGGAGGCGCTCGGCCTGTCCGACCAGGTGTACGGAGTTGCGCGACGGCTCGCCGGATCGCGCGAGGAGGCGGAGGATCTCGTACAGGAAACCTTTGCGCGTGCTTTCCGCAGCTGGCGCTCGTTCCAGCCCGGGACGAACCTGCGCGCCTGGCTCTTCCGCATCCTGACCAATCTGAACATCGACCGGGGGCGGCGGATCCAGCGGACGCCCGACACGCAGCCGCTCGAGGAGAGCGACTACTTCCTCTACAACAAGCTGGAGGAATCGGCGGCGGATCAGAACCCCGACGAGCGGCGCGTCGTCGAGCGCCTCTCGCAGAATGACGCGGTCGTGGCGCTGGCCGAGCTTCCCCACGATTTTCGCGACGTCGTGCTGCTGGTCGACCTCGCCGACTTCACCTACAGCGATGCTGCGCAGATCCTGGACATTCCGATCGGAACGGTGATGTCGCGCCTCCACCGCGGGCGCCGGATCCTGAAAGGGCATCTCGCGGAGACGGCGGTGGAGCAGAGCTGATGTCCGGCTTCGCGTTCGACCCGTGCGACAAGTGCGAGCAGATGATGCAGCCATACCTCGACCGTGTCCTGACGGACGTTGAGCTCGCAGAGGCCGAGTCTCACCTCGGCGGCTGCGATTACTGCGCCAGGCGCTACCGGTTCGAGGAGGACTTCCGCCGGTTCGTCCGTCAGGCGGTGGCCGTGCCCATGCCGCCGGAGCTGAAGGAAAAACTGCGCGCTCTGCGCACTCCCCTCTAGCTCCGCTTTTCGCGGAAAGTCTCACGACTTTCCGCGACCTTCCGG
>JACDAN010000210.1 GCA_013695385.1 Actinomycetota bacterium
GCCATCACCTCGACCTTGCGGTCGGTGGCATCCATCCGCCCTTCGCGCTGGAGGACGTCCTCGAGGGCGCGGATCGAGACCTCGAGCTGGTCGAGCGTCGGTTCGCGCGTCGTGAGGCGCTGGAGCCAGAGGCCTGGCGCCAGCAGCGTCATCAGGATGCGGTTGCGGTTGTGCTTGCCGGCGAAACGGATGAGCTCGTAGGCGATCCCGGCGATGATCGGAAGCAAGAGGATTCGGCTCGCGATCAGCCAGTACCAGGCAGGCCGGCCGAAGAACGCGAACACGAAGATCGCGATCACCATCACCCAGAGCAGGAAAGACGTTCCACACCGTGGGTGAATCAGGCTGAAGCGTTGTACCCGCTCGGGCTCGAGCTCCTCGCCGGCCTCGTAGGCGTTGATCGCCTTGTGCTCGGCGGCGTGGTACTGGAACACGCGCCTGAGGTCGGGCAGGAACGAGATCAGGACGAGGTAGAGGATGAAGATCGTGACGCGGATCAGACCTTCAACGATCACGAACCAGCCGGTTCCGTCGATTGGAAGCCAGCTGGTCAGCAGCGCCGGCGTGACCTTGAAGAGCAGCAGCGCGAAGCCGATCGCGATCGCGAAGGCGAAGAACAGCGCGCCGCGGCCGATCTCGGTCGAGACCTCCTCGTCGTCGCCCTCCTCCTGGGCTGCGTAGTTGGCGGAGATGGCGAGGGCCCTGAAGCCGATCGCGAGCGATTCGCCGAGCGCAACCACCCCACGGATCACCGGCAATCGAAAGACGCGGTTGCGCGTCATGATCGAGTTGATCGTGTGGTTGATCTGCGCGATCTCCCCGTCCTGCTTGCGGACGGCGAGCGACCAGTTCGAGGGGCCGCGCATCATCACGCCCTCCAGGACTGCCTGACCCCCGATCGGAGCTGCCATGAGTCGAGTTCGGGCCGGCTAGCCCTTGTTGGCGCCGCCCGCGCGCTCGAGCCGCCGCTGAAAGCGCTCGACTCGGCCGCCGGAGTCCATCAGCTTCTGCTTGCCCGTGTAGAAGGGATGGCAGTTGGAGCAGACCTCGACGTGGAGCTCAGGCTTCGTCGACCGCGTCTCGAACTCGTTGCCACACGAGCAGTGAACCTTCGCCATCGCGTACTCGGGATGGATCTCGGCCTTCACGGTCGGGCCAGGATAGCAGCAGCGATGTTGAAGCGGCGTTGCCTCCGGAGACGACGCGGGCTGATCGGCGGCTCCCCCGAACCGATCAGGGCTCGCGGCCGAATCATTGCCTAAAGCACGCCCTAAGGAGGGAGTTCCACATGTCAGACACGAATCCCGAGCGCCCGACCGCGCTCGAGGAACTGGCGCATGATCCGGGTTCGCGCAAGGAGTTCCTCAGAAAGATGGGTGGCGGCGTCGCCGGCGCATCTGCCTTCGCGCTGTTCCTCGCCGCCTGCGGTGGCGACAAGAAGACCGGCCAGGGCTCGACGACCCAGCAGACCGACACCGCCATGAAGGAGGCGTCGGGCGATCTGGAGATCGTCAACTACGCGCTGACGCTCGAGTATCTCGAGGCCGCGTTCTACGCGGACGTCGTGGGCAGTGGTCTGTTCAAGGGAGCCCAGCTCGACCTGATCAAGATCTTCGGAGATCACGAGCAGCAGCACGTCGATGCACTGAAGGCGACGGCCATGAAGCTCGGCACTCCGGCCGACAAGCCGAACACGAAATTCCAGCTCGACAGCGCGAAGAGCGTGCTCGAGCTCGCCGCGACCGTCGAGAACCTCGGTTCGGCCGCATACCTCGGGCAGGCCGGGAGGATCCAGAACAAGGAAGTCCTCGCCGCCGCGCTCTCGATCCACACCGTGGAGGCGCGTCATGCCTCCGCGCTGAACACGCTCCTGGGCAAGTCCCACACGCCCGACGGCGCTTTCGCCGTCCCGGCCTCGATGGACGAAGTCCTTCCCCAGGTTCAACCGTTCATCGTCAACTAGCCGCGCGCGGCCAACGAAAGGAAATCGAGATGAATCAAGACACACTCGCGGCCGACACGCTGGCTGCGGTCGAGTTCGACGAGCTGACCCGTAGCTCGTTCATCCTCAAGGGCGCGCTGGTCGCGGGATCCGTCTACGGAGCAGCTGCAGTCGGGCCCTTCGTGAAGACGGCGCTCGCCCAGACCGGCGGGGGCGACGTTGAGATCCTCAACTTCGCGCTCACGCTCGAGTACCTCGAGACTGCGTTCTACGTCAAGGGCCAGACCCTCGACCTCAGCAGCGAGGTCATGTCGGTGGCGAAGGAGCTCGCCGACCACGAGCAGCAGCACGTCGACGCACTCAAGGCGACGATCGAGAAGCTCGGGGGGACTCCGGCCGCGAAGCCGGCGTTCACGTTCCCGATCACCGACCAGGCGAGCTTCCTCAAGCTCGCGCAGACCCTCGAGGACACCGGAGTGAGCGCCTACAACGGCGCGGCCCCGGGAATCGAGTCGAAGGAGGTCCTGGGCGCCGCCGGGAGCATCGTGCAGATCGAGGCCCGGCACGCCGCACGGATCAGGCTCCTCAACAAAGTCAATCCGGCCCCGGACGCGTTCGACAAAGCGCTCGAGAAGGCGGCGGTCCTCACCGCCGTCAAGCCGCTGATCAAGGCGTAGTTGAGCCTGCTGAGCCCCGTCCTTCGGGACGGGGCTCAGGGTTTCTCAGGTCAGCTTGTACTCGGGCCCCGATCCGCCTTCGGGGGGAAGCAGGCGGCCCCCCTTTGCGGTGATCGCTCCGCACTGGACACAGTTGGACGGCGTCACCTCGACGGCAACCTCGCCGTCTTCGGCACCCTCTTTCGCCTCGTAGACCTGTGCAGGGCACATCCGCTCCCACATCAGGGCAAGCTCGCGCGGCACCCGCTGCTCGACGCGAATGTGGTTCGGCGCATCGTCGCGAGTCTTGTTTCCCGAGAGGAAGACCGACGAGAGCTTGTCGAAGGTGAGCTGCCCGTCGGGCTTCGGGTACCGCGAGGCCCGATCCGTCTTGAAGAGCGCCTGGTCGGCGTCCCGCTCCGTCTTCGCGTTCCCCGGCGGAAACTTGCCGAAGCTCGCGGTCATGGCGCCGGCCATTGCGCCTCCCATCCAGAAACCCTTGCCGAAGGCCTGGCGCATGTTCCTGACGCGCTTCAGGTCGTCCCAGACGAACGTGCTGCGCAAGGACTCGTCGTAACTCGCCAGAGCCCCGGGCGTCCAGGCCGTGCGGCCTCGCTGGAGCGCCGCGAACGCCGTCTCCGCGGCCAGCCGGCCCGATTCGATCGCGTAGTGGATGCCCTTCAGCGCCGGAACGTTGACGAGACCTGCGCCGTCGCCGGTGAGGAGCAAGCCGGGCGCGTGCAGGCGCTTGGGCATGGCGACGAAACCGCCCTCGGGAATGGTCTTCGCGCCCCAGCCGATCCGCTCGCCACCGTCGAGGATTCGCTGCACGAGCTTGTGGGTCTTCAGCTCCTGCAGGAGGTCGTGGACGGAGAGCTCGGCGTCGCGGTAGTCGAGGCCCACGACCAGCCCGACGGTGACCATGTCCTCGCCCATCGGGTAGATGAACGAGCCGCCGAACTCTCGGTAGCGCCGCCCGCCGCGCAGCGGCCAGCCCATCGTGTGGATGACACGGTCGAGCGGCTCCTTCACGCGCCAGACCTCCTTGACCCCGAGCGCCCAGACCTGCGGGTTCTCCCCCTGGAGCCCGAAGCGCTGGAGGGCAACGCCGGTGAGATGCCCCTGCGTCCCCTCCGCGAGGACCGTCACCCGCGCGGTGACGTCGGAGCCCGGCTCGTAGTTCGCGAGCGGCTCGGCGGTGCGGCCACGTCCCTTGTCGCCGGTCCGGACGCCGCGCACCCGGCCGCCGTCGACGAGCAGCTTCTCCGCCGCCGTCTCCGGGAGTATGTAGGCGCCGCCGGCCTCGGCCTGCTGACTCAGCCAACGGGAGAGCTCCGACAGCGAGGCGACGTAGTTCCCGTCGTTCTTCATCGTCGGGGGTGTCGGGATCCGCAGCGCCGAGCGCGAGGTGAGGAAGTAGACGGACTCGTGCTTCACCGGTCCGTAGAACGGCATGTCCTCGATCCGGGCGCGGTCGCGAAAGAGCCGGCGGAGCGCGCGGGGGTTCACGACCGCCCCCGAGACGAGGTGCGAGCCGACGGCCTTGCCTTTCTCCAGGACGGCGACCGGGACGTCGCCGAAGCGCGCCGCTGTCTCGGGCGACTCCTCGAGTAGCTGGCCGAGCCGGATTGCACAGGCGAGCCCGGCCGGCCCGGCGCCGACGATCAGCACCCCGACGTCGATCCGCTCCTCGGCCGGGTCGCTCGGCGCGGCTACGAACTCCTCCGGTGTGTACGGAGGCGGGAAGTCAGCAGGGCGGGTCATGACTTTCGTTGGCGAACGAGCTCGGTCAGCTTGGGGACGACGTCGTTCAGGTCGCCGACGACGCCGAGGTCGGAATATTCGAAGATCGGGGCGTTCGGATCCTTGTTGATCGCGACGATCAAGCCGGAGCCCTGCATGCCGACCTTGTGCTGGATCGCGCCCGAGATCCCGCAGGCGATGTACAGCTTCGGCGAGACGCTCTTGCCGGTCTGACCGACCTGAGTCGCATACGGGTACCAGCCCGCGTCCACGACGGCGCGGGTCGCTGCGACGGCGCCGCCGAGAGCCTGGGCGAGCTCCTCCACGAGCTTGAAGTTCTCGGGTGCGCCGAGGCCCCTGCCGCCGGCGACGATGACGTCGGCGTCCTCGATCGACGGGCCCTCGGACTCGGCGTGGGCCTGCTCGACCATCGTGGCGGCGAGCGAGAAGTCCTCGAACTGCGGCTCGAGGTCCTCGATCTCCACGCTCGGTGTCTCGGCCACGCCCTGAGGGTCGAACGTGCCGGGCCGAATGAGCGCCAGCCGCGGGCCGTCCTTCCACCCCACGTCGACGTAGACGGTGTCGCCCAGGGCGGGCCGCTTCCCGATCAGGGAGCCGTTCTGCTGGACGAGATCGGTGAGATCCCAGTTGAGCCCTGCGCCGAGGCGAGCGGCGAGGCCCCCCGCGACGTCGGCGGCGAGCACCGAGCTCGCGAAGAGCACGGTGTCGAACTCACGGTCGCGGACGAGGCCGGCCAGCGCATCGACCCGCGGCTGCGGCAAGGGCGCCTCGAGCTCCGGCCGGTCGGCGACGAACACCCGGGCGGCGCCGAACTTGCCTGCCTGCTCTGCGAGCCCTCGCACACCCGAGCCGAGCACGACCCCCGAGACGTCCTGGTCGAGCGTCGTAGCTTTCGAGAGGACGCCGAGGGACGGCTTCAAGAGCTCGTTTCCGTGATGCTCGAGGAAGACGAGTGTGCTCATACGAGCTTTCGCTCCGCGAGGAACTCGACGATCTTCTCGGCTGCCGACCCGTCGTCCTCGATCTTCACCGTGTCACCGCGCGGCGGCGGGTCCGAGAGTGCCTGGACAACGGTCTTCGAGCCCGCTTCGCCCGTTACGCCGCCTTCGAGGCCGAGCTCCGAGAGCGACACGGTTCGCTGCGGCTTCGAACGGGCGCCCATGATTCCCTTGAGGGACGGGTAGCGAGGCTCGTTGATCGCATCGGAGACGGCGAGCACGGCCGGAATCGGCGCTTCGATCACGTCGTAGCCGAACTCGGTCTGGCGCTTGCCCCGCACCTTTCCGTCCGCCACGCTGAGGTTCGCGACCTGCGAGATCACGGGCCGGTGCAGACGATCGGCGACGGCAGCCCAGAGGACGGCACCGTCTGAATCGCCCGCCTGCTGGCCAAAGAGGACGAGGTCGGGCGCCTCGGACTCGAGGGCCGCCGCGAGTACGTTCGCAGTCGCAACGAGGTCTGACCCGGCGGCCGCCTCGTCGGTGATCAGCAGCGCGCTATCGGCGCCCATCGCGAGCGCCTTACGGACGGAATCCTGCGCTCCGGCTGGTCCCATCGAGACCACGACGACCTCACCTCCACGGTCCTCCTTGAGCTTCAACGCCTCCTCGACGGCGTGCACGTCGAAGGGATTGATCGCCCCTTCCCCGGAGCGGTCGAGGCGCTTCGTGGCCGGGTCGATCCTCTTCGACTGCTCCGGCACGTGCTTCACACAGACGGCGATCTTCACGGGCGCAGACTCTAATGGCGGGGAGGGAGGCGGCCGAAAGGTCTGCTAGGGTCTCGCCCTTCGAGCGCGAACCGGAGCGCACGGCCCAGTTATGAGACGCCACCGGACGATAGCCCGAGGGTTTCTGATGGTTGCCATTCTCGGCCTCATGGCCGGCCAGGCAGCTGCGGTTCCCGACCCGGGACAACTGCCGAGGAAGAAGGCCAAGGCCCCGACCCCGAAGACCGACGTGGCCCAGCCGGGTGGAAAGCGGATGATCTTCCCGGTGCTCGGGCGAGCGCGCTACACCGACACCTGGGGTGCTGCCCGCGCCCAGGGCGGACACGAGGGGACCGACATCATGGCCCCGTGGCGCGCGCTGGCGATCGCGACGGAGGCGGGCCGCGTGAAGTTCCATACGACGTCCGCGCGAGCCGGTTGCATGCTCTACCTGTACGGAAACAGCGGGACCACGTACCTCTACGTCCATTTGAACAACGACCTCACCGCGAGAAACGACAATCGCGGACGATGCGTTTCGGGAACGTCCTATGCCCCGGGGCTCAAGGACGGCGCCCGAGTCGTGGCCGGCGAGCCGATCGCCTTCGTGGGTGACTCAGGTGACGCGAACGGCATCGAGCATCACCTCCATTTCGAACTGCACCCCAAGGGCCATCACGCGGTCAATCCGTTCGCGCATCTGAATCGCGCGTGGCGGCTCCTCTTTGCCGCCCCGCGTAAGGGCGAGACGTCGCTGTGGCTGAAGGGCGACGTTCTAACCCAGCAGGCAGAAGCGTTGAAGGTGAACGTTAAGAGCCTTGCCGTCCGGAGCACGGGCCTGAAGCTGAACGGGATCAGCCGCCCGGTGTCGCTGGCGATCTCTCCCTTCACCCTCATCGAGCGTGCGTTCGGCCGGCTCGCCGGCGAGAAGCGCGCAACGGTGTGGACCGAGATCTTCCCCGTCACGCTTGACGCACAGCTGGGCAAACCCGGCTCCTTGACAGCAGAACGCGTTCTCCTTTCGGCGCGCTAGCGCGCCTCTTTCGCAGAAAGTCTCACGACTTTCTGCGACCCTCCGGAAGCCGGGCGACCGCTTCGCGCTCGCGCGGCGCGTCCGCCGTCCGATCGACGTCGTGACCCAGAGAGCGCTCGAGCGAGTCTGGCCAAGCCCGCCTCGCGGCGACTATCTACCGCTGAACCGGGGTTCGCGTTTTTCGGCGAAGGCCGTTAGGCCCTCCCTGGCGTCGTCGCTCGCGAAGAGCTCTCCGAACCGGTCTGCCTCTGCGACGAGGTTCTCCGCATGATCGCCTGCCAGCGCGAGGTTGACGGCCTCCTTGGCGACGGCGAGGGCAAGCGGGGCTTTCGAGGCGAGGAGCCCCGCGGTCTCCATCGTCCGCTCGATCAGCTCGCCCGGCTCGTAGACCGCGTTGACGAGCCCGCGCGCGAGCGCCTCGTCGGCTCCGACGGTCCGTCCGGTGAGGATCAGCTCCTTCGCGAACCCGAGGCTGACGACTCGCGCCAGACGCTGCGTTCCACCCCAGCCCGGGATGATTCCGAGGTTAATCTCCGGCTGGCCGAGCTTCGCGTCCGAGGCTGCGTAGCGGAGGTCACAGGCGAGGGCGAGCTCGCAGCCGCCGCCGAGCGCGAACCCGTTGATGGCGGCGATCGTCGGCTTCGGCATCACCTCGAGCAGCCGGGCGGCCTCGTGGCCGAGCGCGCCCCAGCCCTTCGCCTCCTCGACGCCGAGCCCGCTCATGTACTTGATGTCGGCGCCCGCGATGAAGGCGCGTTCCCCGGCTCCCGTCAGGACGACGACACGGCTCTCGCGATCCTCGGCCAGCTCGCGGAGCCTGTCGCGAAGCGCGGTCAGCGTCTCCACGTCGAGCGCGTTCATCGCGTCCGGGCGGTCGACGGTGACGACGGCGATGCCGCCGTCCTGCGAGACGTCGACCGTCAGCTGATGGGTACCTTCTCGCGCAGGAACTCGACGATCTCGCTCGTCGGGGCGCCCGGCGTGAACACCTCGGCGACGCCCTGCTTCTTGAGGTCGTCGGCGTCCTCCCGCGGGATCGTTCCGCCGAGCACCACGAGAACGTCCTCCGCGCCGTTTTCCTTCAAGCCCTCGAGGATCCGCGGGACGAGCGTCATATGCGCGCCCGAGAGAATCGAGATCCCGACGGCGTCAGCGTCTTCCTGGATGGCCGTCTCGACGATCTGCTCCGGGGTCTGGTGGAGGCCGGTGTAGATGACCTCCATCCCGGCGTCGCGCAGGGCGCGCGCGATGATCTTCGCGCCCCGGTCGTGCCCGTCGAGGCCGGGCTTGGCAATCACCACGCGGATCTTCGCGGCCATCTTGCGAGTATAGGAAGCTCTGCGAGGGAAGATGGGACGCTCTCGAGGCGTCTGGGTATAGGCCAGACTATGCAGATGCGGTTAACGGTGATCGGGTGCTCGCCGGCCTGGCCCAACCCGGGAGGCGCCCAGTCCGGGTATCTCGTCGAGGGCCCCGAGGGGCGCATCCTCCTCGACTGCGGGGCAGGCGTGCTCGCAAAGTTTCGCGCACTGGAGGACTGGCCGAGCCTCGACGCAATCTGCATCACCCACTTCCATCTCGATCACTGGGGCGACCTCGTGCCCTGGGTGTGGGCGCTCTCCTTCGGGCCGGCAAGCGACCTGCCGACGCCGGAGCTCTGGGTTCCGCCGGGTGGGCGTGCGATGCTCGCCGGGCTCGGGGAACGCCTCGGGACCCCCGACATGTTCGAAAAGGCCTTCAAGGTGAGCGAGTACGCCGCCGGGGACGAGTTCGAGATCAAGGGGCTGCGCGTGACGGCTCGCCAGGTTCTCCACTATGAGCTGGAGGCGTACGGATTTCGTGTGTCCTCGAACGGGAAGGCGATGGCGTATTCGGGCGACAGCGGCCCGAGCGGCGAGCTCGCGGAGCTCGCGCGGGACGCCGACCTCTTCCTCTGCGAGGCGACCCTGCTCCAGGCAAATCCCGAGGGGGGTGCCCGCGGCCACCTGGCGGCCGACGAGGCGTTCGAGGCGTTCGAGGCCGCCGGCGCCAAACGGCTCTTGCTCACGCACCGTCCGTTCGAACGCCCGCTCGGCGCCGGGTTCGAGCAGGTGTACGACGGCTTCGAGACCGAGGTCTAGTCGAGCCTAGAAGACGGGCGTCTCGCGCCAGACGCCCCAGACCTCGCGCAGGGCCTCGCACATCTCCCCCATCGTCACGTACGCCTTGGCGGCGTCCACGATCAGCGGCATGAGGTTCTCCTCGCCGGCGGCCGCATCCTTCAGCCGCGCAAGCGTCCGCTCGGCCTCCGCCGAGTCGCGTCGCGCGCGAAGCGCCTGAACGCGCGCGATCTGCTCCCCCTCGAGGCCGGGATCGACCTTCAGGAGCTCGAGCTCCTGCTCGTCGTGCTGCTGGTACCGGTTGACCCCCACGATGATCCGCTGCTTGGACTCGACCTCGGACTGGTAACGGAACGAGGCGTCCGCGATCTCCCGCTGGAAGAAGTTCTCCTTGATCGCGGGGATGACGCCGCCGAGCGCGCGAATCCGGTCGAAGTACTCGTAGGCCTCCGCCTCGAGGCGGTTCGTCAAGTCCTCGACGAAGTACGAGCCGCCCAGGGGATCGATCGTGTTCACGACGCCGGTCTCGTGCGCGATCACCTGCTGCGTTCTGAGCGCAAGGCGCACGGCATCCTCGGTCGGGAGCGCCAGCGCCTCGTCGTAGGAGTTGGTGTGGAGCGACTGGGTGCCGCCGAGCACCGCCGAGAGCGCCTCGAGCGCGGTCCGGACGATGTTGACCTGCGGTTGCTGCGCCGTCAGCGAGACGCCGGCCGTCTGCGTGTGGAAGCGCATGAGCCACGACCGCGGATTCTTCGCGCCGTAGCGCTCGCGCAGCTCGCGCGCCCAGATCCGGCGGGCCGCGCGGTACTTGGCAATCTCCTCGAAGAAGTCGAGGTGCGCGTTGAAGAAGAACGAGAGCCGCGGCGCGAAATCGTCGACGTCCAGGCCGCGCTCGATCCCGGCCTCGACGTACGTGAAGCCGTTCATGAGCGTGAACGCAAGCTCCTGCACGGCATTCGATCCCGCTTCTCGGATGTGGTAGCCCGAGATCGAGATCGGATGCCCCCGGGGCAGCTCCTGCGCGCAGAACTCGACCATGTCCACCACGAGGCGCATGGAGGGCTCCGGCGGAAAGATCCACTCCTTCTGCGCGATGTACTCCTTGAGGATGTCCGTCTGGATCGTCCCTCGGAGCTCCGAGCGGGGGACACCCTGGATCTCCGCCACACAGGCATAGAAGGCGAGCGCCATCGGCGCGGTGCAGTTGATCGTCATCGACGTCGAGACCTGGCCGAGCGGGATCCCGGAGAAGAGCGTCTCCATGTCCTCGAGCGAGTCGATGGCGACGCCCTCGCGGCCGACCTCCCCGAGCGAGCGAGCGTGGTCGGAGTCGTAGCCCATCAGGGAAGGCATGTCGAACGCCGTCGACAGGCCGGTCTGGCCGTGGTCGAGCAGATACCTGAAGCGCTCGTTCGTCTCAGCGGCCGTGCCGAAGCCGGCGAACTGCCGCATCGTCCAGAGCTTCCCCCTGTACATCGAGGGGTAGACGCCCCGCGTGAAGGGATGGACGCCGGGATACGCGAGGTCGCGCTCTTCGTCGACCTGCACGCTCTCCGAGGTGTACAGCGGGTCGACCTCGAGCCCGGAGATGGTCGAGAACAGCTCCCCCTGGCGCTCCGGAGCGGCCTCGTACAGCTGCCGGCGCCACTCGGCGACGCCGTCGAGCTCCGTCTGCCGGTCCTCGGTCGCCGCCATCGATTCGATTGTACGGACGCGACCCTCACGAATTGGCCGGAAATACCCGATAGAGGGATCAGACGTCGATGGAAACTTCGTCCGCATTGATCCCCGCCGGCCCGGCGGCGGCCCGACCGGCGCCGCGGGCGCCCAGGGACCGGCCGGATCGACGGGCGCTCAAGGGCCGCAGGGCCCGGCCGGTACGACCGGGGCGACCGGGCCCACCGGCTCGGCAGGCGCACGAATCGTCGCGTCGATCGACCGCCAGAAGACGATGACGAACATGAACGGCGCTGCAGTGAACACGTACGTCGACATCTACAACGCGGCCTTCGAGCCCGACAACAACATCATCGACTTCGAGGGCGCGACGAAGTCCGGATCGTCTACGAGTTCGACCGGGTCGGAACCGGGACGATCACCGTCCGCTGGGCCGACAAGGGCGACAACACGAACGTCCTCTGGGAGCCGGCGGCATTCACCGCCGACCAGGACGGCGCCGACTCGGGATGGCTCGACCTTCCGGCCGCCTTCAGTGGAGCGGTGGAAAAGACCATCGAGTGGCAGGCGAAGTCCACAGTGGCCGCCGACGACCCGATCGCCCGCGCGTTCCGGATCTACCTCAAGTAGCCCCGGCTTCGCTCCCGGATCTCAGCCGACGGCGATCTCGACCACGAAGGCGAGGGCGATCGCGATCAGTGCGACGCCGATGAGCCGCCGCAGTGTCAGCTCCGGGATCCGCCCCGTCAAGCGGGCGCCAAGCCAGCCTCCCGGAAGCGCGCCCGCCACGCCGGCGGCGAGCACGTCCCACTCGACGTTCCCGAGGAGCGCATGAGTCGCGAATGCGACGAGCCCGAGCGCGAAACCGATCACGAGGTTCGTGCCGACCGCCCTGTACGCCGAGAGGCCGACGCCTCGCAGGAGCGCCGGCATCCGAAGGGTGCCGAGGATCACGCCGGCCGCCCCGCCGAGCACGCCGATCACGAAGCCGAAGACGACTGCCGGGGCGAGTCGCGGCTCCTTTGCCTCCCGGCCGCGGATCGGGCGAGCGAGTAGGTCGAGCCCGTTCCACGCGAGGATCGCGGCGATCGCCGCCAGGAGGGGCCGGGTCGGCAGCTCGTCCGTGAGCAATGCCCCGATGACAGCGCCGGCGATCGAGGGAGGCGTCATCCACGCCACGATTCGCCTGTCCACCCGGCCCGCTCGGGCATGCGTATACCCGGCCGATGCCGCGGAGGCGGCGCTGATCGCGATGTTCGTGCCGGCGCCTGCGCCCGCGTCACCGGTGAGCAGCAGGATCGCCGGAAGCCGGAGAGTCCCGAGGACGAGCCCGACGGCAGAGCCGAGATACCCCGCCGCGAATGCGGCGAGGAAGGCTAGCGCGAGCTCCCAGGCTTCCAGAGCGGCTCTCGACCGCCCGCGTTCGCGGCGCGGGCGAGGATGAAGAGGAGATCCGACAGTCGGTTCAGATAGACGAGCACGAGCGGGTTGATCTCCACCTGCTCGGAGCCCTCGAGCACGGCGAGCTCCGCACGCCGGCAGACGGCGCGAGCAACGTGCAGCCGCGCAGCTCCCTCGGAGCCCCCGGGCAGTACGAAGCTCTTCAGCTCGGCGAGCTCGGCGTTGAAGCGGTCGCAATCTGCCTCCAGCGCGTCGATCTGCGACTGGCCGACGCGGAGCCGGTCAGCGACTCCAAAGGGCACGCTGATGTCCGCTCCAACGTCGAACAGCTCGTTCTGCACGCGCTCGAGGACAGGCTTCATCTCGCCGGGCAAGTCCGCGACCAGCGCGAGCCCCAGCAGCGAGTTGAGCTCGTCGACGGCTCCGAATGCGGCGATCCGGCAGTCGAGCTTCGACACGCGGCTCCCGTCCCCGAGGCTCGTCTCGCCGCCGTCGCCCCCACGCGTGTAGATGCGGGTCAGGCGAACGGGCTCGTCGGCTTTGCGCGCCATGCCGGAAGCTTAGGCGTGGAGGCGGCGCGCCCCGTGAGCCCGATCCCCCTAGTAACAGTCTGTTACAAGCTTCGAAACCGCCCACCGCGAGCGACAAAGAGAAGGTAGTAACACTCTGTTACCAAGCTCACCCCGCCGCCAGCTCGCGCTTCTTCAACTGGAGCACCGATCGGGCGATCACGAGTCGCTGGATCTCGCTCGTCCCTTCGTAGATCTCCGTGATCTTCGCGTCACGGTAGAAGCGCTCGACCGGAAACTCCTTCGTGTAGCCGTACCCACCGAGGATCTGGATCGCCTCCGCGGTCTGGCGCCTGGCCATCTCGGAGGCGAAGAGCTTCGCCTTCGCGCCCTCCTCCGTGTGCGGCTTCCCCTGCTCCTTCAGCCAGGCGGCGCGGTAGACGAGTAGGCGGGCGGCGTCGATCTCCGTCGCCATGTCGGCGATCTTCCACTGGATCGCCTGGTACTCGGCGATCGCCTTGCCGAAGGTGCGCCGCTCCTTCGCGTACTCGCGGGCGACGTCGTACGC